>JANPKC010000001.1:0-11625 GCA_031425855.1 Actinomycetes bacterium
TTGCCGTCCTCGTGCTTGTTCACGAGCTTGAGGCCGATCCGGCCGCGGGCCTTGTCGACCTCCTGCACGATCACGTCGACGACGTCGCCGCGCGCCATCACGTCCTCGATGTGCGCGACGCGGCCCGGTCCCACGTTCGAGACGTGGAGCAGGCCGTCCGTGCCCTTCTTCAACTCGACGAAGGCGCCGAACTGCGTCGTCTTCACGACCTTGCCGGTGAAGGTGTCCCCCACCTCGGCCTCCTTGGTCAGCGAGGCGATCGCGCCGATCGCCGCATCCGCCTTGGTGCCCTCGGTCGCGTAGACGAGGATCGTGCCGTCCTCCTCGATGTCGATCTGGACGTCGTACTCCGACTCGAGCGAGCGGATCGTCTCGCCGCCCTTGCCGATGACCATCCCGATGAAGTCCGGGTTGATCTGGATCGAGGAGATCCGCGGCGCGTGGGCCGCGAGCTCGGTCCGGGCCTCGGGCAGCGCCTCCAGCATCCGGTCGAGGATGAAGTTGCGGGCCTGGTTCGCCTGGTCGAGGGCGCCGCGCATGATCTCCTGCGTGACACCGGTGATCTTGATGTCCATCTGCAGCGCGGTGATCCCGTCCCTCGTGCCGGCGACCTTGAAGTCCATGTCGCCCAGGTGGTCCTCCGCGCCCTGGATGTCGGTGAGGATGACGTAGTCGTCACCCTCCTTGACGAGGCCCATCGCGATGCCGGAGACCGGCGCCGTGATCGGGACGCCCGCGTCCATCAGGGCGAGCGTCGACCCGCAGACCGAGCCCATCGACGAGGAGCCGTTCGACTCCAGCGTCTCCGAGACGATCCGAATCGTGTACGGGAAGACCTCCGCCGACGGGATGACCGCCTCGAGCGCCCGCTGCGCCAGCGCACCGTGGCCGATGTCACGCCGCTTCGGGCCTCGCATGAAGCCCGTCTCCCCGACCGAGTAGGGCGGGAAGTTGTAGTGGTGCATGAAGCGGCGGTCGGTCTCGAGGGAGAGGTCGTCGATCCGCTGACCCTCCTTCGCGGTGCCGAGCGTCAGCAGCGAGAGCACCTGCGTCTGACCGCGCTGGAAGAGGCCCGTGCCGTGCGCGCGGGGACTGACCGTCACCTCGCACTCGATCGGCCGGATCTCGTCGGTGGCGCGGCCGTCGGGCCTGCGCTTCTCGACCGCGATCTTCTTGCGGACGAGGTCCTTGTAGATCGCCTCGGCCGCCTTCTTGACGTAGCTCTTCGTCAGCGCGTCCTTGACCGTCGGGCCTTCGCCCTCGACGGTCGCCGGGCCGACCGCGAACGGCAGCTCGACGGTCTCGACGATCCGGTCGAAGAGGAGGTGCCGTTTCGCCGACTTGAGCTCCTTCGAGTCCTGCTCCGCGTCCGTGAGGGCGCGCAGGTCCGACTCGAACTGCTCCCGGACGGGGCCCTCGACGGCGGCGAGCCGCTGCTTCTCGAGGATCATCGCGAGGCTGGACTTGACCTGCACCTGGCGCTGGATGTCCTCCTCGCCCGAGTCCATCGACAGCTCGGGTGCGAGGTCGGCGACGAGCTCCTCGACGACCGACCCGGCCTCGCGGAGCCCGACCTGCTGGATCCGCTCCCAGACCGTATGGCCGTGCGAGCTCTCGAGCTCGGCGGTCAGCTCGAGATCGAGCCACTTCGCCTTCCCCGCCTGGCGGCGCAGGTCCTCCTGCGCCTCGCAGAGCTTGCGGATCTCCTGGTGCGCCAGCTCGAAGGCCTCGAGCAGGACGTCCTCGGAGACCTCGGACGCGCCGGCCTCGATCATCGTCAGGCCGTCCTTCGTGCCGACGACGATCAGGTCGAGCGCCGAGTCCTCGAAGTTCTCCTCGTGGGTCGGGTTGAAGACGAACTCGCCGTCGATCCGGCCGACGCGTACCGCGCCGACGGGGCCGAAGAACGGGAGCGGCGAGAGCATCAGAGCCGCGGACGCGCCGTTGATGCAGAGGATGTCGTGCGGGGTGACCAGGTCGGCGGACAGCACCGTGCAGATCACCTGCACCTCGTTGCGGAAGCCCTTCGGCCAGAGCGGCCGGATCGGGCGGTCGATCATGCGTGCGGTCAGCGTCGCGCGCTCGGTGGCACGGCCCTCCCGCTTGAAGAAGCCGCCGGGGATCTTCCCCGCGGCGTACGCGCGCTCTTCGACGTCGACGGTGAGCGGGAAGAAGTCCGCACCCTCACGCGCCTCGGGACGGCCGACGGCCGTCGCCAGAACCATTGTGTCGCCGGAGCGAACGGCGACTGCGCCGTCCGCCTGCTTGGCGAACTTGCCCGTCTCGAAGGTGATCTCCTTGCCACCGATCTCGACGGACGTCGAGGCAACCTGCCCCAGTACCGTGCTCATTCCATGTCCTCCACTCTGCTTGGTGGAGAGTGGAAGTTTGGATCAAGCCCGCTCGAGGCCTCATCCAAGCTTCCACTCTCCCGGGTAAGAGCTGGCGCCCGAGGCTCTATCGCCTCAGGCCGAGCTCCTTGATGAGGGCGCGATAGCCCTCGAGGTCGTGCTTCTGCATGTAGTTCAGGAACCGCCGCCGCCGGCCGACGAGCTTCAAGAGGCCGCGCCGGGAGTAGTGGTCCTTCGCTTGCGTGCGCAGGTGCTCGGTGAGGTCGTTGATCCGCTGCGTCAGCATCGCGATCTGGACCTCCGGGGAGCCCGTGTCGGCCTCGTTGCGGCCGTGCTTCCCGATCAGCTCCTGCTTGACTTCCTTGGTGAGGGCCATGCGGCCTCCTTCTGTTGGCGTCTCCGGAGTCCCCGCGCGGCGTGAAGGAAGACACGGCCGGCCGAGATCTCGGTCGCGACTAGGGTAGCAACCGATGGTTCCAAGCGGCGTCGCAGCCGGCCATCCCGCCACGGTCGGGGCCGGGATCGAGATCCTCGAGGCGGGCGGCAGCGCAGCCGACGCCGCGGTCGCGGCCTGCCTCGCGTCGTGCGTCGCCGAGACGGTGATGACCGGCCTGCTCGGCGGCGGGCATGCGGTCTACCTCGACGGCGGCCGAGCCTGGAACCTCGACTGCTTCGTCGACGTCCCTTCGGGCGTCGGCGCCCCTCCGGTCGAGCTGCGGGTGCCCTTCGGCGAGGAGCTCGTCCACTACGCGGTCGGTCCGGGGACGTGCGCTGTGCCGGGCCTCCCGCGCGGGTTGGGAGCGCTGCACGAGCGCTTCGGTCGGCTGCCCTGGCCGCGCCTCGTCGAGCCGGCGCTGCGGCTCGCCCGCGAGGGAGTGCCGATGCCTCCGGCCCACGCGGCCTGCCTGGCGATGCTCGGGCCCGTCTTCACCATGCAGCCGGACGGAGAGCGGATCTACGCACCGGCCGGCCGGCTGCTCGAGGCGGGCGAGACGCTCGACCAGCCCGGGATCGCAGCGGCGCTCGAGCTGCTCGCCGACGAGGGCGCGGGCAGCGTCTACGCGGGGTCGATCGCGAGCGCGCTCACGGCCGTCGACGGCGTGCCCGTCACGGCCGCAGACCTGACGCGGTACGAGGCGCGCTGGGAGCCGCCGGAGGAGGTCGCGTGGCTCGGCCGCCGCGTGCTGACCCGGGCCGGGCTGTCCGGCGTGCCGGGGACGCTCGCGCGGCTTCCGAGGCTCCGCGAGCTCGGCGAGACCGCGCGGGTGCATGCCCTGCTCACCGCGCTCGTAGGGGAGGAGCTGGAAGGGCACACGACCAATCTCGTCACCGTGGATCCCGACGGCTCGGCCTGCGTGCTCACGACGAGCCTCGGCCTCGGCACCGGCGACTTCCTTCCCGGCCTCGACCTGCAGCTGAACAGCATGCTCGGCGAGGTCGACCTCGTCCACGCCCCGCTCCGGTCCGGCGCCCGGATGGCGAGCATGATGGCCCCGACCCTCGTCCTCGGCGACGGCGGCCTCGAGCTGGCGATCGGCTCGGCCGGCGGGACGCGGCTCCGGACGGCGCTCGTCGGCGTCGCGGCCGGGATCCTCGACGAGGGGCTCGATCCCGTCGCGGCGGTCGAGCGGCCGCGCTTCCACCGCGCCGGCGACGTCGTCAATGCCGAGCCGGGCGTCGACGAGCAGGCACTCGAGGAGTTCGCGGCCTCAGGGCTCTACGTCCGCCGCTGGCCCGGCTCGCACCACTACTTCGGCGGGGTCAGCCTGATCGGGGCGAGCGGAGCAGCCGGCGACCCGCGCCGGAGCGGTCACGCGGCGACGCTGGCGTGAACGGCGCCGTGCTCGGCAGCCAGCCGAGGTAGCCGCAGTCGGGGCAGCCAGGGTTGGTCGAGATCGTCCCACGGCCCGCCGGCTTCGCGTACTCGCGGCCGCAGCCGAGGCAGCTGACAGCCTCGACGGGTCTCAGTGTTGCCGAAGCGGGCTTCATGCCCACTCAGACACATCCGGCACCCGAATCTTGCGTCTAGGTGAGCAGCAGCTTCTCGACGCGGCGGCTCGCGACCCAGGTGCCGACGGCGCCGAGCACCCCCAGATAGGCGACGTTGACGAGCTGCGCTGCGCCGACGCTGCCCGTCGTGAGCGCGCGCAGCAGCTCGACGCCGTGGTAGAGCGGCGTCGCCTGGATCACGAGCTCGAGCCAGTCCGGGTAGGTCGAGAGCGGGAAGAAGGTCGCCGAGAAGAGGAACATCGGCAGGATCGCGAGGTTGAGGATGTCGAAGTCCTGCCAGCTCCGCATGTAGGTCACCGCGGCGATGCCGGCGCCGGCGAAGGCGAAGCCGATGAAGACCGTTGCGGGGAGAGCGAGCACGGCCCACCAGGAGTGGATGAGGCCGAGCACGAGCATGAGGGCGAAGAACCCGACCGCGTAGATGAGGCCGCGGAAGAGCGCGAACGCCGTCTCGCCCGACGCGATGTCCTTCGGGCCGAGCGGCGTCGCGAGCACGGCGTCGTACGTCTTCTGGTACTTCAGCTTCCAGAAGATGTTGGTCGCGTCGTAGAACGCACCGTTGAACGCCGAGGCGGCGAGGAGCGCAGGCGCGACGAAGGCCGCGTACTCGATCGGCGTGCCGTCGATGACGACGTCGCCGACATAGCCGCCCAGGCCGTAGCCGAGCGAGAGCAGGTAGAAGAGCGGCTCGAAGAAGCCCGAGACGATGATCGGCCACGTCCGCCGGTGGCTCATCACGTTCCGCTCGAAGAGGTAGCGGCCACGGCCGCCGGGCCGGTCGAGCAGGCGCAGCGCGAGCGAGCTCATCCGAGCAGCCTCTTGCGATACGCGCGCCGCGCGAGCTCGAAGCCGACGATCGTCCACGTCAGCAGGTATGCGACATGGCCGAGCGCTGCGACGAGCTCGACGTCGCCGAGCGTGAGCATTCGGCACAGCTCGACGCCGTGCCAGATCGGCGTCACGTACGCGACCAGCTCGAACGCGAGGGGCAGCTGCTCGACCGGGAAGAACGAGCCCGAGAACAGGAACATCGGCACGATCAGGAAGCGGAAGATGGTGACGAAGCCGCGTTCGTCCTCCAGGGTCGCGGCAATCGCCGCAATCGGCATCGAGAACGCTGTGCCGATCAGCACGGCGACCGGCACGACGAGCAGTCCGAGCCAGGACGACACCGTCCCGAAGGCCGCGATGATCGCGAGGTACGCGGCGGCCGAGACGAGGACGCGTGTGAGCACGAACAGCTGATGGCCGAGGAACGCGTCTCGCTCGGTGAGCGGCGTCGCGATCATCGCGTGGTAGGTGCGCGTCCATTTGATCGCCCCCATCACGGGCCAGCTCGACTCCGTCGCAGCCGTCTGCATGGCAGCCGCGGCGAGCAGCCCGGGGGCGATGAAGTCGAGGTACGGCACTCCGCCGGGCGGATTCTGGGTCTTGTCGACGAGGGTGCCGAGGCCGACGCCGAGCGCGGTCAGGTAGAGGACCGGGTTGACGAGGCTCGTGCCGATCGTCCCCCGCCACACGCGCTTGTACTGCGCGAGCCAGTGCTCGTACGCCCGCAGCGGCTGAAGGACGCTGTCCACTAGTCGACGAGCGTGCGGCCGGTCAGGTGGAGGAAGACGTCCTCGAGCGTGCTCCGGCGGATCAGGGTCGAGTGCGGCGGCAGGCCGAGCTCGCCCACCGCCGAGGCGGTCGCGTCGCCGTCGCGCGTGTAGAGGAGCACGCGGTCCGGCAGCTCCTCGACCCGCTCCGCGGCGCCGTCGAAGACGCCGTTCGGAGGCCGCTCGTTCTCGAAGCGGACCTCGACGACCTCGCGCGTCGAGTAGCGCTGGATCAGCTGCCAGGGTGACCCTTCGGCGACTATCGCGCCGTGGTCCATCACGACGAGCCGGTCGCAGAGCTGCTCGGCCTCGTCCATGTAGTGCGTGGTCACGACGAACGTCTTGCCTCGCTGCTTGAGGCGGAAGAGGCGATCCCAGACGACGTGGCGTGCCTGGGGGTCGAGGCCCGTCGTCGGCTCGTCCAGGAGAAGGAGGTCGGGGTCGTTGACGAGCGACCGCGCGATCGTCAGCCGGCGCTTCATCCCGCCCGAAAGCGGCTCGACCTTGTCACCGGCGCGCTCGGTCAGCTGCACGAAGTCCAGCAGCTCGTCGATCCTCGGCTTCAGCTCGCGCCGGGAGAGCCCGAAGTAGCGGCCGTAGATGAGCACGTTCTCCCGCACGGTCAGCTCGAAGTCGAGCGTGTCCTGCTGCGGGACGACGCCGAGCCGCGCCCGGATCTGCGGACCGTCCGAGGCGGGGTCCTTGCCCAGGATGCGCAGCGTGCCTCCGCTCACGGGCGAGACGCAGCCGATCATTCGCATCGTCGAGCTCTTGCCGGCGCCGTTCGGGCCGAGGAAGCCGAACGCCTCGCCCGGCCGGACGTCCAGGTCGATGCCGTCCACCGCGACGAGGTCGCCGAAGCGCTTGACCAGCCCGCGCGCATGGATCATCGAGCCGTTCTCGCCCACGGCTCGCAACCTACCTACGCCGGCCGGACGGCCTTTCGCGTCGCCTCGACGTCACGGGCGATCTGGTCGACGAGGGCCTGCTCGCTCTCGAAGACCTGCTCGTCGCGAAGCCGCTCCCACAGCTCGACGACCAGCCGGCTGCCGTAGAGGTCGCCGTCGAAGTCGAGCAGGTGCGGCTCGATCCGGCGCTCGTCGCCGCCGTAGTGCGGGTTCGTGCCGATCGAGATCGCGGCCCGATGGCTTGTCCCGTCGACACGGGCCGCTCCCGCGTAGATCCCGTAGGCGGGCACGAGCAGCGCCGGCTCGACGGCCAGGTTCGCCGTCGGGTAGCCGAGCGTGCCGCCGCGCTGGTCGCCGCCGACGACGATCCCGTCCAGCTCGGGGGGCCGTCCGAGCAGCCGGGCCGCGGCCGCCATCTCGCCGTCGTGCAGGTACCGGCGGATCTCGGTCGACGAGACGCCCTCGAGCAGCGGCACCGGCAGGACGTCGTAGCCGAGGCGCCCGAGCAGATCCAGGTCGCCCCGGCGCTTCCGGCCGAACCGGAAGTCGGCGCCCGCGACGACCACCGCCGCGTCGGCGAGCTGTTCCGCGGCGAACTCCTCGGGCTCGAGCTTGGAGACGTCGAGCGTGAACCCGACCACGGTCGTCTCGGCGACACCGAGCTCCGCCAGGAGCTCGAGCCGGCGCTCGAGGGTCGCGAGCGCCTCGACGAAGTTGCCGAGCACGACTCTCGGGTGCGGAACGAACGTCAGCACCCGGACCGGCCGGCCGGTGTCGAGCGCCGCCTGGATGACCCGGCGGTGGCCGAGATGGACGCCGTCGAACGTCCCGACCGCGACGGCGAACCGCTTCTCCGCCCCGCTCACGGCAGCAGCGCCAGCGCCTGCTCGGCCGGGATCACGTGCTCCTCGTCGGCGTCCCCGACGCTGAACGGCCCCACTTCGAGCCGGCGCAGGGCCACGCAGTGCCCGCCGAGCGCCTCGGCGATCGCGCGGACGTAGGTGCCCGAGCTGACGCGGAGGTCGAGCGTGACGACGCCGTTCGTATACGCGATGACGTCGAGCGCGTCGACCCGCGAGCGCCGGAGCGGCATCTCGACCGCGACGCCGCGGCGGTGCAGCTTGTAGGCACGCTCACCGCCGATCTTGACCGCGGAGGCGGCCGGGATCGGCAGCTCGATCTCGCCCCGGAGGCCCGCGAGCCCGCGCTCCAGCTCGTCCGGCGAGGGCGCTTCCTGGGTCGCCGTCACCTCGCCCTCCGGATCGCCCGTCGAGGTACGGGCCGTCAGGTCGACGTCCGTGAGATAGCGCTTGTCGAGACCGACGAACGATCCCGCCAATTTTGTCGAGCGGCCGGAGAGCAAGAGCAACAATCCGGTCGCGAAAGGGTCAAGAGTTCCCGCGTGGCCCATCTTCGTCCCGAGCCGCGCGCGGACGCGCGCCATCACGGCGAACGACGACGGACCCGCCGGCTTGTCGACGAGGATGATCCCGCTCGGCTCGAGGCCCTTCGGCGGCATCAGCGCGACGCGGCCGAGGCGGCGAGGAACTCGCGACAAAGGAACGCCGTGATCTCGTCGATCGACGCGTCGCTCGAGAAGCCCGCCGCCTGACGGTGGCCGCCGCCACCGGACTCGCGTGCGATCGCGGAGACATCGAGCTCGTCGTGCGAGGCGCGGAGCGAGATCCGTCGCGCCGGCGAGCCTTCTCGCGGCGGCTCGCGGATCAGGGCGGCCATGTCCGCCCCCTCCACGGCGCGCAGGAAGTCGATGATCCCCTCCGAGTACGGCTCGACGGCACCGACCTCGCCGAAGTCGTCGCGGAGCAGATAGGAGACGACGAGGCCGCCCCCTTCGTACACCTGCGCCCGCTCGAGCGCGCGCGCGAGCAGCTTCAGCTTCGCGAACTGGACGCTCTCGTAGACGCCCTGGAAGACCTTGTGCACGTCGGCGCCCGCCTCGACCAGCTCGGCTGCGAGCCGAAGCGCCTTCGGCGTCGTGTTCGCGTACTGGAAGCGGCCCGTGTCGGTCACGAGCGCCACGTAGAGCGGCTCCGCGAGCTCCGGTGTCAGCTCGACGCCCAGCTCGCGGAGGACGTCGCGCAGCACCTCTCCCGTCGAGGAGGCGGCAGCGTCGACGAGGTTGACGTCGCCGAAGCGCGAGTTGTCGTGGTGATGGTCGACGTTGATCGTGAACGGCGCCGAGTGCAACGCCGCGGCGTCCGCGCCGAGCCGGCTCTCGTTCGCGGCGTCGACGGCGACGAGAGTGCGCTCGGCCGCGTCGTCGGGAAGCTCACGCCGAAGCTGCTCGAGCGGCAGGAAGTGGTACTCGCCCGGGAGCGGGGCCAGGCCCGGCAGGAACATGAGGCTGTCCTTGCCGAGGGCGGTCAACGCGAGCTGCGTCGCGAGCAGGGAGCCGAGCGCGTCGCCGTCGGGGTTCTCGTGCGTCGTGACGAGGAACCGGTCGGCGCCGCGGATCGCATCGACGACCGCCCCGAGGTCAGCCTGCGTTCTACTTTGGTTCAGCGGATTCCGATTCGGGGGCGAGCTCATCGATGAGTTTTGACATCCGCACGCCGTGCTCGACCGCGTGATCGTATTCGAACGTGAGCGTCGGGGTCCGCTTCAGCCGTAGCTCTCGCGAGATCCGGGACTGCAGCACGCCGTGGGCGGCGTCGAGCCCGGTCATGCTCTTGTTCCGCTTCTTCTCGCCGCCGAGCACGCTGACGAAGACCACCGCCTGGCGCAGGTCGGGCGAGGTGTCGACGCCGGTCACGGTCACGAACCCGATCCGCGGGTCCTTCAGGTCGAGCAGCGCCTCCGACAGGACCTGCCGGAGCGACTCGTTGACTCTGCGCATCCGGTCGGCCATGGGCCTACCGTAGCGAGCGGTGGCGGCTAGTCGTCGCCCAGCGTCACGAGCTCCCGCTCGACGAGCCCGAGCTCCCACTCCCGCGAGGCGAGGTACCGCTCCGCGTCGGCGAGCAGCCGCTCCGCCTCGGCGGCGTCGCGCGTGACGACCGCGGCCGTCAGCCGGGCACGCTGCCAGACGTCGTGGTGGTCGACCTCGGCGACGGCGGCGCCGAAACGGTTGCGCAACTGCTCCTTCGCCGAGCGGACGTACGTGCGCTTCTCCTTCAGCGAGTGCGCCTCGGGAAAGTGCAGCTCCGCAGAGAGGATGCCGATCCAGCCGCTTGCCATCCGCACATTCAAGCCTCAACCCGGGCACGTCGTGCGCCGATGACGGGCGCATGCGCAACGCTCTCAGCTTCGTCGCGGTGGTCGCCGCCTTCGCCCTCGGCACCTCGGCCGTCGTGTGGACGGCGATGAGCAGCGAACGGGCCGCCGCCCAGCGGGCGTTCAACGAGATTCAGGCCGCAGAAGCGATGCTCACCGCCGCGGTCGCGCGAGAGAGCGCGCTCCGCGGCTATGCCCAGACCCGCCGCGCCTCGTTCCTCGAGTCCTACGACGAGGGCACGTCGGACCTCGCCGCCTTCGCGGACATCGCACGTCAGCAGACCGGCGGCGACGAGCGCGAGCTCCTGCTGATCGGGCAGCAGGAGCGGCTGGCGAGCCGCTGGGCCGGCAGCGCGAACGACGCGATCATCAAGATCCGCAACGGCGACGAGGTCGCCGTCGAGACGACGCTGCTCCGCAGCGAGCTGATCTCGCGCTTCCGGCGCCACAACGACAGCCTGCGCGGGCTGATCCAGCGGCGCGCCGAGGCAAGCCATCGCGGAGCAGTCGAGCGTGCCGTCGTGCTCGTCGTGTTCCTCTCGGTCGCCTTCGCGATCGCCGGCGGGCTGCTCGCCTTCAGGATCCGCCGCAACGACGACTCGCGCCGAGCGGCCGAGCGAGCCGAGCACGAGCGGCAGCGCGAGTTCGCCGAGACGCTCCAGGTGACCGAGAGCGAGACCGAGGCGCATGGCCTCGTGAAGCGCCATCTCGAGCGCTCCGTGGCCGACAGCCACGTGCTCGTCCTCAACCGGAACAACAGCCAGAACCGGCTCGAGGCGTCGACATCCGTGGAGCAGGGCGACGTCATCGCCGACAAGCTCCGCGACGCGGCGCCCGCCTCGTGCCTCGCGGTCCGGCTCGGGCGCACGTACGACCACGCCCCGGAGCACGAGCCCCTGCTCGCGTGCGAGCTCTGCACGCACTCGGCCCGGTCCACCTGCGTGCCGTCGCTCGTCGGCGGCGAGGTGATCGGCTCGGTCCTCGTCCGCCATGCGGGCGCGCTCACCCACGACGAATCGACGCGGATCCTGCAGTCGGTCAGCCAGGCGGCTCCCGTGCTCGCGAATCTCCGCAACCTCGCGGTGGCGGAGGTTCGCGCTGCCACCGACGCGCTCACGGGCCTGCCGAACGCCCGCAGCCTGCGCGAGAACCTGCTCCGGATGGTCGCGCAGGCGTCGCGCTCGAAGCTCTCGCTTTCCGCCGTCCTCTGCGATCTCGATCACTTCAAGCAGATCAACGACGTCTACGGCCACGAGAAAGGCGACCAGGCGCTCGCCGCCGCGAGCGCCGCGCTCCGCTCGGGGCTCCGCGAGAGCGATCTCGCCGGCCGCTACGGCGGCGAGGAGTTCCTGATCCTGCTCCCCGACACCCCGCTCGCGGGCGCCGTCGTCCTGGCGGAGAAGCTCCGTGAGCAGGTGGCGCTCGTCAACGTCCCCGGCGTCGACCGGGCTATCACCGCGAGCTTCGGCGTTGCGGCCTTCCCCGAGGACACCCCGGACGGGGAGATGCTGATCCGGATGGCAG
>JANPKC010000002.1:0-3479 GCA_031425855.1 Actinomycetes bacterium
GCGGCGACGCCCGCGGCGACTCGCTCCACGGTGGCGACGGAGCCGACCGCCTCTACGGCGGCGACGGGGCGGACGTCCTGTCCGGGGGCCGCGGCGCCGACTCGCTCCGCGGAGAAGCCGGCGACGACCAGTTCGACGCAAAGGACGGCATCGTGGACACGCTCGCGGGCGGTGCGGGCAAGGACACCGCCGTCGCCGACATGAGCGACCGCACGTCGAGAATCTAGTGGCTGCGCACGTTGTGAGACGACCGGTGGCTGCGGGTCACGCCGGCCGGCAGCCACCACACGCCTTCTGAGATCGTGTGCGGCGTGATCACCTACTACGCCGCGCTCAGCCTCGACGGGCGGATCGCGGGCGACCAGCACGATCTCGCCTTCCTGAAGACCCTGACGGGCGCCGAGAACGACTACGAGGTCTTCTACGCCGGCGTCGACTCGTTGATCATGGGCGCGCGGACGTGGGAGTTCATGGTCGCCCACGGCTCCTGGCCGTACACCGGCAAGCCGACCTGGATCGTCACGCACGCGGGCGAGCTGGCCCCGCTCGAGGGCGCCGACCCCGTCGAGCGCTTCGCCGGCGACCTCGGCGAGCTCGTGCGCCTGATCGGCGAGCGCGGGCTCGAGCACACCTGGCTCGTCGGCGGCGGCGACCTCGCCGGCCAGCTGCTCGCCGCAGACCTGCTCGACAAGCTGATCCTGACGGTCGCGCCGCCGCTCGTCGGCAGCGGCCCGGCGCTGGCGGACGGTGCGTTCCCGCTGCGGCGGTTCACGCTCACCCGGCTGGAGCGCTTCGGCGACGACGGCGTGCGCCTGCACTACGAGCGCTCGCCCGACCGCTGAACTTGGACGCGGCGCCCCGGCCGTGACAAGGTGGACCAGGGGCCGCCATCAAGGAGGGGTAATGCTGACCGAACTCAAGGACTTCCTGTTCCGGGGAAACATCGTCGAGCTCGCCGTCGCGTTCGTGATCGGCGTCGCGTTCGCGGCGGTCGTCAACTCGCTCGTCGAGAACCTGATCATGCCGATCGTCGCCATGATCGTCGGGAAGCCGGACTTCAGCGGCCTGACGTTCACGATCAACGACGCGGTCTACCGCTACGGCGCGTTCATCACCGACGTGATCCAGTTCATGGCCGTCGGCGCGGCGGTCTTCTTCTTCGTCGTCAAGCCGGTGCAGAAGATGCTGGAGCGCGGCAGGAAGGAGCCGATCGAGGAGGGCATGCCCGACGAGGAGCGGCGTCACCAGGAGCTGCTCGCGGCGCTGCGGGCTCGCGCCTAGAGGGTGATGTGGCCCGGCCGCGGGCACGCACGCCGCGGCCGGGGCCCTCACCAGGGTCGCGGCAGTACAGTCCTCCCACCAAGCGGCTCCACAACCACCCAGGCACGGCGGCGATGGCGCCGCACGCGACGCTCGCGGAGATCGGCGTCGAGTACGAGCTGGTCCGGGTCGAGCGCGACGCCGACGGGCGCGTGACGGAGGAGTACCTGGCACTGAACCCGTGGGGCAAGATCCCGACGCTGGAGGATGGCGATCTCGTGCTGACCGAGTCGGCCGCGATCTGCCTCCACCTCGCGGACAAGTTCCCGGACGCGCGGCTCGCGCCGCCGCTGGGGACGCCCGAGCGCGCCGAGCTCTACCGCTGGCTGCTCTGGCTCTCGAACACGGTCCAGATGACGCAGATGCGCCACTTCTACCCCGACCGCTACGGGACCGACGGCGTGAAGGAGGCAGCCGACGCGGAGCTGGCGGGGCACTACGACCTGATCGACGCCCATCTCGCGGGCCGCGAGTGGCTCGTCGGTGGGGAGCGCACGGTCGCCGACTTCTTCCTCTTCATGCTGACGCGGTGGGGCCGGTTCCTCGAGCCGGCCGCGTGGGAGCGGCCGAACCTTCGCGCGCACTGGCTGCGGGCGCTTGGGCTCCGCGGCCCGAGGAGGGCTCTCGAGGAGCAGGGGCTCGAGCTGCCCGAGTTCGCGCGCTAGCGGTCGCGCCACCAGGCAACGGAGCGGCGGAGCACGCCCGTTCCCCGACCGGACGGCGGCGGCTCGCCGGTCATGCTCCGAACCACGGCGAGGATCTCCCGCTCGGTGCGGTGCTCGCGCAGCATCGCCTCGATCACGCACCGGATGTAGTGGTGCTCGGCCTCCCGCTCGGTGTCGAGCCTCGACGTCGCGAGCACGCTTCGCAGCGTGTCGACCAGTGCGCCCTCGCCGAACGGCTTGGTGACGAGGTCGACTGCGCCGGCCTCGAGCGCCCGCTCGACCCAGTCGCCCGCGACGTGGCCGGTGAGCGCGACGATCGGCACGTTGCGCTCGCCCAGGATGCGGCGGGTCGCCTCGACGCCGTCCAGCCCGGGGAGGTTCAGGTCGATCAGGATCAGGTCCGGCCGGTGCTCGCGGGCGAGCTCGACCGCCTCGAACCCGTCGTGCGCGTCGGCGCAGACGTCGAAGCCGTGATCCTCGAGGATCAGGCGGAGGTCGGCCCTGACGATCGGGTCGTCCTCGACGGTCAGAACGGTGGCTGGTGTACCTGGCGGCATGTCTCGTCCTCCTCTTTCGTCCCAGAAATGCAAAAAGCCCCCGGCAGGAGCCGGAGGCCATCGTCGACCGCTCGCGATCGCCGTCGGAGGCGATCGCTGCACCTAACGTAGCAGCGGCGCCGTGGGCGATCGCGAACGCGTCCTACAGAAGCAGGCGCGGACCGAGGGTGTCACCGAGATCGTCGAGATGGCGAACCGCGGCCACTCGCTCACGATCGACAACGGCTGGCGCGAGGTCTGCGACACCGCGCTCGCGTTCGTGCAGCGCTTCACGAGCTGTGACGCCGGGCGGTCGGCGGACGACCTGCAGCCCGCGGGCGTCTAGTCGCGTCGTGTTTGGCGGCCGGGCCGGTAGGAAGTCGACTCGGCCGCCGAGGGATGCGTCTGCCCGGAGGTCGATGCTCACTCAGAGGTGCTTGATTGCAAGACCTGACCCCGTCTCTCTGGACAGGCACGGGTGTGCGCGGGGAGTCGAGCACCCGAGCCACACTTGCGCAACGTCCGCCTTTACGGTGCCTAACCGGTACGGCGGGAACTGACTTGTCTGCGTTCCCGGCCCCCGAACCGAGAACCGGCAGCATTGCCGTATGACCAGAACGTCTTAGTGATCCCGTTCGCCGTCTGCGCCTACACGAACGGCGGCACGTTGGTTGGGAGTCCGACGCGCATGAAGTAGCGAGCGAAGGACTGGGAAAAATGCTCGCGGTACGGCGACAGGAGACGCCATCGTGTTTCGAGGCTCTTCGCGTGCGTCTCTAGATATTCGAGCGGCACGGTATGTAGATCGCCCAGAACCGCTACTCGACATGCCCGGGGCTCGTCCGGTGCCGTGGGTGAAGGGAGCAGGTGCAGGCCCTCAACGCGCCCCTTTCGGACTTCCTCCCACCGACCTTTCTTGCTGTAGGCCGGGTTAGCTGCTTCAAAGTCATCGAGGGTC
>JANPKC010000003.1:0-7822 GCA_031425855.1 Actinomycetes bacterium
GGTCCGGGCAGGACCGTCGCCTCCGCGCTCGACCGGGCCGGGATCCCCGCGACGACGAGCAGGCTGATGAACGCGACGGCGCCGGCAAGCCCGGCTGCGCCCGCGGCGCGCCCGCTCCTCGCCGACCAGCCGCGCCTGCGCACGGCCGCGCCCGCCAACTCGAGCAGCGGGCGCGCGGCGCAGACGATCGCGAGTGCGCCGAGCACCGCCACCTTGCTGCCGAACTCGGTCGTCTGCGGTGCGACGAGCAACGCCGCGAGCAGGCCGATCCCGACGGCGTACACCCTTCGGCCGACCCGGCCGGACGGAATCGTCTTCGGGTCGGTGATCATGAAGAAGAGGAAGACGAGGATCTCGGGCGAGAAGATCAGCACGCGCCAGAACTCCCAGTCGGAGACGGGGCCGAGATGCCATCGGGCCGTCATCTCGTGGCCGCTCCACGCGAGCACCGCCAGGCAGGCGGCGAACGTGACCCAGAAGCCGACGGCGATCGACAGCAGGCGCAGCCGCAGCAGGATCGCGAGCCCGCCGGTGACGATGATCGCGAGCGCGAGCGCGAGCCAGGGCGACATCGGCCCCCACCAGAACTCGAGCGGATCGGCGAGCTCGGGCCCGAGGAGCAGGAAGCAGAGGACGAGCCCGAAGTTGGATGGGTTGAAGAAATGGCGCCCGCGGAACTGGAGCACGTACTTGGAGAGCAGCGCGACCGCCGCCGTGCCGGCGAAGATCCACCAGCCGCGCGTGCTCCACCAGTCGCCGTGCTCGGTCCCCGGCACGCGGAGGACGAACGCGACGCCGTTGCCGGTCAGGAGCGCACTCGCGGGCCAGAGGATCACCTTCTGCCTGCGCATCGCGATCCCGACCTCGAGCACCGCGCACGTCAGCAGCGAGATCAGGATCTGGGCGATCGACAGCCTGAAGTCGAAGGCCACCTGCCCCAGAACCTGCAGCGAGACGATCACGGACGCGAGATGGAGCCGCGGATCGCGCACGCTCGGGAGCAGGACGGGATAGGCGGCGCCCCCGATCCGCAGGGTCGGCCTGCCGGGGGCGGTGCTCGCGGGCGCGCTCATCTGCGGTCATGTTAAGCCGCCCGTGGAGGAAAATCGCCCGGCCGATCCAGGTTGACGCGGATGGGGGGCACGTTTTAGGTTGGCTCTGGGCTACGCAGGCCGGGTCTCGCGGCCCGTTCGTTTGAGCACCCATGTCCGAACGGAAGATGGAGGAGAGATTGTGAAGAAGTTGATGGTTGGTCTCGTGATCGCAGCCTTGGCGGTGACCGTCTCCGTCACGGGTGCCGTCGCGAAGACGGGCAAGAAGTCGGCGACCGCAGACATCTGCGTGCTGCTTCCGGACCCGAAGTCGTCGGTCCGGTGGGAGACGCAGGATCGGCCTGCGCTCGTGGCCGCGTTCAAGGCCGCGAAGGTGTCGTACGTGATCACGAATGCGGACGGCAGCGCGCAGAAGCAGAAGACGCAGGCCGACCAGTGCCTCGCGAACGGCGCCAAGGTCGTCATCCTCGTCTCGCTCGACAAGGGCTCCTCGATCGCAATCGAGGCCGCTGCGAAGTCGCGGAACGCCAAGGTGATCGAGTACGACCGCCAGGTGATCGGCGGCTCGGCCGCGATCTACATCTCGTTCGACGGCAAGGCCGTCGGCGTCCTCCAGGGCAAGGGCGTCGTCGCCGGCCTGAAGGCGAAGGGCCTCTACACGAAGAAGCCGGTCGTGGCCGAACTGCACGGCGGCCAGACCGACAACAACTCGTTCCTCTTCAAGAGCGGCTACGAGTCGATCCTGAACCCGCTCTACAAGAACGGCACGCTCAAGAAGGGCCCGCAGCAGTTCACGCCCGGCTGGGACAACCAGAAGGCCGGCGTGATCTTCGAGCAGATGCTCGTGAAGACGAGCAACAACATCCAGGGCGTCGCGGCGGCCAACGACGGGCTCGCCAACGCCGTCGTCGTCGCGCTCAAGGCCCGCAAGCTGAAGCCGATCGCGCTCAGCGGCCAGGACGCGACCCCGCAGGGTGTGCAGAACATCATCTCGGGGTGGCAGACGATGACCGTCTGGAAGGACACGCGGAAGCTCGCGACCGCGTCGGCGAAGGCGGCGATCGCCCTCGCGAAGGGGCAGAAGCCCGCCCAGACCGGGACGGTGGCGAACGGCAGCAAGCGGCTGCCCGCCTTCATCATCCCGCCCGTGTCGATCACGAAGGCCAACTACAAGCAGTTGTTCAACGGCTACTTGAAGCGGTCCGAGGTCTGCCGCGGGACGTACGCGAAGTTCTGCAACTAGGAAGCGAACGGGTGGGGGCCGTCCTGAAGGCGCGCCCCCACCCATCTCTCCACCCGTGACGAACGCCTCGCCATCGGCGCCCCTGCTCGAGCTCCGCGGGATCTCGAAGAGCTTCGGCTCGGTCCAGGCGCTGACCGACGTCGAGTTCGAGGTCCGGCCCGGCGAGGTGATGGCCCTCGTGGGCGACAACGGCGCCGGCAAGTCGACGCTGATCAAGTGCGTCGCCGGCATCCACACCGCCGACGGCGGCGAGATCGTCTTCGACGGCAAGCCCGTGCACATCCACGGCCCGAAGGACGCGGCGAAGCTCGGGATCGAGGTCGTCTACCAGGACCTCGCGCTCTGCGACAACCTCGACGTCGTCCAGAACATGTACCTCGGCCGCGAGGCCCACGACTGGCTCCAGCGGCTCAAGGAGCCGGTGATGGAGGCGAAGACCGCCGAGACGATGAAGACCCTCGCGGTCACGACGATCCGCTCGATCCGCCAGCCGGTGGCGACCCTCTCCGGCGGCCAGCGGCAGTCCGTCGCCGTCGCGCGCGCGGTGATGTGGAACTCCCGGCTCGTGATCCTGGACGAGCCGACGGCTGCGCTCGGGGTCGCGCAGACGCAGCAGGTGCTCGAGCTCGTCGAGCGCCTCGCCCACCAGGGGCTCGCCGTGATCCTGATCTCGCACAACCTGCACGACATCTTCGCCGTCGCAGACCGGATCACGGTGCTGCGGCTCGGCCGCACCATCGCGGTCTACGACCGTCGGGAGACGACCCAGCAGGAGGTCGTCGGCGCGATCACGGCCGGCGTGCCGACGAAGGTCTCCGGGATCCCCCAGGATGCACCGGCGGAGCCGGCGTGAGCACGGCGGTGGCGCCACCGGAGCGGGAGACCTACGCGCAGCGGGTGCTCGACAACATCCGCGGCGGCAACCTCGGCAGCTGGCCGGTGCTGATCGGCCTCGCCCTGATCGTCGTCTTCTTCTCCTTCAAGGCCGACAACTTCCTCAGCCCGGGCAACTTCAGCAACATCCTCACGCAGATGGCCGGGGTGACCCTGCTCGCCTACGGGGTCGTCTTCGTCCTCCTGATCGGCGAGATCGACCTCTCGATCAGCTACATCAGCGGCATCGCCGGGGTGGTCGTCGCGAAGCTGACCGTGCCCGACGGGAACGAGGTGGCGGGGCTCGTGGCGATCGTCCTCGCGGTCGCGGTGTGCGCGCTGATCGGCGCGTTCCAGGGCTCGTTCGTGGCCTTCATCGGCGTCCCCGCGTTCGTCGTCACGCTCGCGGGGTACCAGATCTGGCAGGGCGCGATCCAGAAGTCGATCGAGGCCGAGGGCGTGATCGTCATCCAGGACACGACGGTCAACAACACCGCCAACTACTTCTTCTCGGAGCGCGCCGGGTGGATCCTCACCGCGGCCGTCCTCGGCATCTATGTGGCGAGCCTCGTGAGTACGTTCGTCTCGCACCGGCGCCACGGCGTCGCGGTGCGCGACCCGTGGTTGATCGTCGGGAAGGCCGCCGCCGTCGTCGCGATCGCGATCGTCGTCGTCGTGATCAGCAACCGCGACCGCGGCGTCCCCTTCGTCCTGCTGCTGATGATCGCGTCGCTGCTGATCCTGACGTTCGTCGCCAAGCGGACGACGTTCGGCCGGCACGTCTACGCGGTCGGCGGCAACGCCGAGGCGGCGCGGCGCGCGGGCATCAACGTCGCGCGCGTCCGGATCATCGTCTTCATGATCTCCGGCGCCATGGCCGGCCTCGGCGGCGTCGTCCTCGCGGCGCGCCTGAACAGCGTCGACCTGAACGCGGGCGGCGGCACGCTCCTGATCGACGCGATCGCGGCAGCGGTGATCGGCGGCACGAGCCTCTTCGGCGGCCGCGGCGAGGTCAAGGACGCGCTCTTCGGCGCGCTCGTTATCGCGACGATCGCCAACGGGCTCAACACGCTCAACCTGACCCAGGGCGTGATCTTCATCACGACCGGTGGCATCCTCCTCTTCGCCGTCACGCTCGACACGATCCTGCGCCGGCGACAGCGCAAAGCGGGCCGCTGAGCTCAGCCAAGTAACAGTCTGTTACTTGGCTGAGCGGTACTCGACCGTTACCCTGCTGCCGGTCTCGCCGGAGCGGACGATCGCGTCGCAGACCTCGGCGGCGCGGTAGCCGTCCTCGAAGGTGGCGCCGTAGGGGGCGACGTCCGAGTCCTCCGCGATCGCGCGCAGCAGGTGCAGCATCTCGTGCGTGAACGTGTCGCCCCAGCCGACGATGTGGCCGGGCGGCCACCAGAGATCCCAGAACGGATGGTCGGCCTCGGAGACGAGCACCGTCTTGAAGCCGCGTGCCCGGTCGCCGTCGGCCTTGAAGACCTGGAGCTCGTTCAGGCGCTCCATGTCGAACGCCACGGAGCCCTTCGAGCCGTTGATCTCCCACTGGAACGCGTTCCGGCGGCCGAGCGCGAGGCGCGTCGCCTCGATCGTCCCGACCGGCCCGCTCTCGAACTCGACGGCTGCCTCGAGCGCGTCGTCGACCGTCCGGCCGGGGACGAACGTGCGGACGAGCCCGGAGACGGTCGCGATCTCGCCGACGAGGAAGCGGGCGAGGTCGACCACGTGCGTGCCCAGGTCGCCGAGCGCGCCGGAGCCGGCCTCGTCGGGCTGGAACCGCCAGGTGTCGAGGCTCGGGTCGTCGCCCCAGTCCTGCAGGTAGCGGCCCCGGAAGTGGCGGATCTCGCCGAGCTCGCCCGCGTCGATCAGCTCGCGGGCCAGCCGCACCGCCGGGACGAAGCGGTAGTTGAACCCGCAGAGGTGCTTGACGCCGGTCGCCTCGACGCGCTGCCAGATCTCGTAGCTCTCGGCGGCGTCGCGGCCGAGCGGCTTCTCGCAGAGGACGTGCTTGCCCGCCTCGGCGGCCAGGATCGTCGGCTCCGCGTGGAGCGAGTTGGGGCCGCCGTTGTCGAAGAGCCCGATCGCAGGATCGACGACGAGCTTCCGCCAGTCGGTCGTCCAGCCCTCGTAGCCGTACCGGGCAGCGGCCTCCGCGACGGCCGTCTCGTCCCGTCCCGCGATCGAGACGAGCCGGGGCTGCAGCGGCGAGTCGAGCCGCGCGATCTCCCGGAACGCCCGCGAGTGCGCCTTGCCCATGAAGGCGTAGCCGAGCATGCCGATTCCGATTTCGTCCGCCATCCGCGCGTGGCGTAGTGTGTCACGGTGAAGCTCGAACAGGCTCTGGCGATCGTCGAGACCGTGGTGCGGGAGGCGCCCCGGCCCGTGTCGGTGTACGTGGCCGACGGGCACGGCGAGCTCGTCGCGGCGGCGACCATGGACGGCGCCGCGCCCGACACGCGCCTGAACGCGCAGCGGAAGGCATACACCGCCGCCCGCAGCGATGCCGTCTCGACGCGGGCGCTCGCGGAGAAGCTCGGCTCCAAGCCTCCCGCAGAGCTCGCCAGCTTCGATCCCTTGTTCACGTTCTTCCTCGGCGGCGTCGCGGCGTTCGCCGGCGACGAGCGGGTGGGTGCGGTCGGCGTCAGCGGCCTTCCCGGCGTCGACGACGACGCGATCGCCCGTCGAGCGCTGGGCGACGCCGGGATGGAGGCGCGATGAGGCTCGGGCTGATCTCGACGGCGAACATCAACGACGCGCTGCTGGAGGCGAAGCCCGACGAGGTCGAGATCGCCGCGGTCGCGAGCCGGGACGGGGCCAGGGCGCAGGCGTACGCGGCGGACAAGGGGATCGCCCGCTCGCACGGGAGCTACGAGGCCCTGCTCGCCGACGACGAGATCGACGCCGTCTACATCTCGCTCCCGAACGGGATGCACCACGAATGGACACTGAAGGCGATCGCCGCCGGCAAGCACGTGCTCGTCGAGAAGCCGTACTCACGGCGCGGGGCGGAGGCCGAGGAGGCATGGGACGCGGGCGCGCGCGCCGGCCTGGTCGTGATGGAGGCGTTCATGTGGCGCCACCACCCGCAGGCGGCGAAGGCGAAGGAGCTCGTCGAGTCGGGCGCGATCGGGCGCCTGCGCGAGATCCGGACCACGTTCAGCTTCCCCCTCTTCGACCACGACAACGTCCGCATGGTGCCCGAGCTCGACGGAGGCGCACTGATGGACGTCGGCTGCTACTGCATCAGCGGCGTGCGGCTGCTCGGCGGCGAGCCGGAGCGCGTCTTCGGCGAGCAGGTCACCGGCCCGACCGGCGTCGACGTCGACTTCTACGGCGTCCTCCGCTTCCCCGACGACGTGGTCGGGGTCTTCGACGCGTCCTTCACCTTGCCGAAGCGGCAGCGGCTGGAGGCCGTCGGCGAGGAGGGGACGCTCGTGCTCGAGGCGCCGTGGCGCTCGGACTGGGGCGGGCGTGTGCTCGTGAACGGCGACGAGGTGGACGTGCCGGTCACGAACCCGTACGAGCGCGAGCTCTCGAACCTCGCCGCGGCGATCGCGGGTGAGGGCGAGCCGCTGCTCGGCCGCGACGACGCGGTCGCGCAGGCGCGCGTGATCGAGGCGCTCTACCGCTCGGCCGAGTCGGGCGAGAGCGTCACGCTCTGACGACGTTGCCGCCGTAGCGGGCGGCGAGCGCGGCAGCCCCGGCCTCCAGCTCGGCACGCGTGCAGACGACCACCACGCGCACGCCGCGTCGCTCGACGTCGCGGTCGAGCGCGCGGAAGAAGCGCTCGGGCTCGTCCGGGACGACCGGGTCGATCAGCACGGTCGCCTCGGGCGCCTCGAAGTAGACGCACCAGACCTCCT
Organism: Actinomycetes bacterium; assembly: GCA_031425855.1. Classification (GTDB taxonomy): domain Bacteria; phylum Actinomycetota; class Thermoleophilia; order Gaiellales; family Gaiellaceae; genus Gaiellasilicea. The sequence continues at coordinate 7,041 of JANPKC010000003.1, forward strand.
CGCCCGCGTGGACGGCGGACCAGCGCCACAGTCCCGGCGCGAGCTCCTCGACCCTCATGCGACCACGGCGACGGGGTCGATCCGGCCGTCCTCGATCGTCCAGCCGGCGAGCGAGTCGGACGCGAGCGAGAGGATCAGGTAGGGCTTGCCCTGCCAGAGGCCGATGTTCTCCACGTCCGTGCGCGACGGGCGCGGCGGCGAGGAGAGGTGCGAGTGGAAGACCGCCAGCTCGTAGCCTTCGTCCTCGAGGAACCACGTCTCGGGCGGCACCTCGAGCTCGAAGCGGTACGGCGACGCGGCGGCGTTGCGGCCTCGGACGTAACGCTCGGCGACGCCCTCCCGGAGCACGACGAGCCCGCAGGCCTCGTTCGGCGCCTCCTCCTCGGCGTGAGCGCGCAGCTCGGAGCGGATCTCCGCCGGGATCACCACCAGGCTGCTACCACCACACTGTCCGCTCCATCGACACGGCGACGTCGTCGGCGGCCCAGAAGTCGGCCGACAGGTACTTCCAGCCCCCGTCGGCGAGGACGCAGACGACGACGCCCTCCTCGAGCTCGCCGGCGAGCCTCCGCGCGACGTGTGCGACCGCGCCGGCGGAGACGCCGCCGAAGATCCCCTCCGACTCGAGCAGGGCGCGCAGCCCCGCGACCGACTCCTCGTTCGAGACGAGGATCTTCCGGTCGAGCTTCGAGACGTCGAGGATCGGCGGCACGTAACCGTCCTCGAGCGAGCGCAGCCCCATGACGGCCTCGCCCGGGAGCGGCTCGGCGGCGGCGACGACG
>JANPKC010000004.1:0-4490 GCA_031425855.1 Actinomycetes bacterium
CAGGCGGGAATGGGCGCGGCCTTCATCGTCGTCATCCTCCGCGCCGCCCACGGCGACACGCGGCCGGCACGCGCGCTGATGCGGCGGCTGCTCGTGATCGGCCGCCACATCTTCGTCCGCACGACCGCGCTGCTCGCGGCGTTCACGCTCGCGGGCGCGGTGATCGCACGCTTCGGCGAGGCGTCGCTCGCCGCCCACCAGATCGCGTTCCAGCTCTGGATCTTCCTCGCCTTCGTCCTCGACGCGATCGCGATCGCGGGCCAGGTGATCGTCGGGCGCGGCCTCGGCGCGGGGGACACCGAGAGGGCGTACGCCGCGAGCGTCCGGATGATCTGGCTCTCCGTCTACGCCGGGATCGTCTTCGGCGCGGTGATGCTGGCGTTGCAGGGCGTGCTCCCGTACGCGTTCACGAGCGACGAGGGCGTGGTCGAGCGGGCGCAGGCGATCTGGTTCCTGTTCGCGCTGATGCAGCCGCTGAACGGCGCCGTCTTCGCGCTCGACGGGATCCTGATCGGCGCCGGCGACGGCCGCTTCCTGATGTGGTCGATGGTGGTCGCGTTCGCCACGTGCGCGGCCGTCTCGCTCGCCGCGCTCGTCTTCGACTGGGGGATCGTCGGCGTCTGGTCGGCGCTCGTCGTCCTGATCTGCGTCCGGCTCGCGCTGATGCTCTGGCGCTTCAGGGGGAAGCGCTGGCTCGTGACGGGCTGGCAGTGACGCGACGCTCCAGGGTCCTCACGTCGCGGACGAGCAGGACGGCGAGCGTGACCCCGATCCCGATCGCAGCCGCTCCCCAGAGGGTCGCCCGGATGCCAAATGCCTCCGCGAACGGGCCGGCCAGGGCGTAGCCGAGCGGAACGAGCCCGATCGAGCCGAGGGCGTCGTAGGAGTAGACGCGGGAGAGCAGCTCGACCGGGATCTCCTGCTGCATCGTCGTGTGCCAGAGCAGGCCGAAGATCTCGTTCCCGAGCCCGGCGACGAACGCGACAGCCGCGATCGCGGGCACGCTCAGCGGGAAGCCGAGGGCGACGAGCGGCAAGGGCAGCGCGAGGATCCCGAGGGTCGCCGCGAGCAGCATCCGCCGCGGCCTGAAGCGCAGCCCGATCAGGCCTCCGGCGACCAGGCCGGCCGACCAGCCCGTGAGGATCGCACCCCACGCCTTCGCGCCGCCCAGCTCCTCGTCCGCGACGACCGGCCCGAGGACGCTGAACGCTCCCAGCACGACCATCAGCATGAACGAGAACTGGGTCACGATCACCCACAGCCACGTCCGCGAGCGGAACTCGCGCCAGCCGACGGCGAGCTCGTGGAAGAAGTTCGTCGCCTGCTCGCGCACGACCGGCGGCAGCCGCATCAGCGCGACGCAGGCCGCCCCCAGCAGGTAGGTGCCGGCGTCGACCCCGAGCGCCCAGCCGGGCCCGACGCCCGCGACGAGGAAGCCCGCGATCGCGGCGCCGCCGATCATCGCCGTGTTCATCGCCAGCTGGAGCACTGCGTTCGCCTGCTGCAGCAGCGACGCCGGGACCGTCTGCGGCACGACGCCGGCCGACGCGGGGAAGAAGAAGGCGGACGCGCCGCCGTTCACCGCCGCGAGCGCGGCGAGGTGCCAGATCTCGGCGTTGCCGGTGACCAGGAGCGCGGCGATCGCCGCCTGCGCGAACCCGCTGACGACGTTCGAGCTCATCATCACCTTGTTCCGCGGGATCCGGTCGGCCCAGATCCCGCCGACGAGCAGGAAGAGGACGAGCGGGATCTCACGGCAGGCGAGAATCAGGCCGAGGTCGGTCTTCGAGCCGGTCAGGTCGAGGACGGCGAACGCGAGCGCGACCGGCGCGATTGCATTGCCGACGAGCGAGATCGTGCGGCCGGCGAAGAGGAGGCGGAACTCGCGCTCGCGCAGCGGCGCGGCGCTACGCCGCACGGGTGTCCCAGTACCGCTTCAACCCCTGGTACGACTGCCAGAACGGCATCGCGCGGTCGTACTCGTCGGCCTCCTCCGGCGGCAGGTCGGCCCTGGCGGCCGCGACGAACTCGTCCTCGGCGGCTCCGTCCTCGACCCGACTCGCCCACGCGTCGAGCCGCGCACGCAGCTCTGCGAGGTGGCGGGAGACGTCGTCTGCGAAGCCGAAGTGCGTCAGCGCGACGCGCTCCGGCGCGCGGCGCTCGATCTGCTCGAACGTCCGGTACCAGGCCTCGACGTCGACGTCCGGCGGCGGTGTCGGCGGCAGCACGGCACGGCTCGGCTGGATCCGCACGCCGGCCGCGTCACCGGCGTAGAGCGTCGAGCCGTCGAAGTAGCAGACGTGGTGCGAGGCGTGGCCCGGCGCGGCGAACACCTCGAGGCCGGCGGCGCGGCCCTCGGCGATCCGCAGGTTCTCCTCCGGCACCGGCACGAGCTCGCCCCAGAGCCCGTCGAACGTGTCGCCGTAGAGCCGCCGTGCGCTCCGCTCGAGCCGCGACGGGTCGACGAGGTGCGGCGCCCCTACCTCCGAGACCCACACCTGCAGCCCCGGGTGCTCGCGGATGAGCGAGCCGGCGGCGCCCGCGTGGTCGAGGTGGATGTGCGAGAGGAGCAGGTTCCTGACGTCGCCGAGCTCGTGGTCGCGCTCCGCGAGGCCGTCCTTCAGCGCCGGAATGCAGCTCGAGGGCCCGCAGTCGAAGAGGGACAGTCCCTCGGACGTGTCCAGAAGGTACGACCCGACCGTCCGCGCGGCGCTGCCGTGCAGTAGATCGATCGGCTCGCCTTGCAACAGACTGTTACTTGGCGTGCGCGGCGGCCGGGACGAGCGCCGCGGCGAGGTCAGCGATCAGGTCGTCGACCGACTCGATCCCGACCGAGAGCCGGATCAGGTTCCGCGGCGCCGCGAACGGCGCGTCGGCGGTGGAGGCGTGCGTCATCCGCGCGGGGTGCTCGATCATGCTCTCGACGCCGCCGAGCGACTCGGCGAGCTGGAACAGCTTCGTCTTCGCGACGAGCTCGACGGCGGTCTCCTCGGTGTCGACGAGGAACGAGATCATCCCGCCGAAGTCGCGCATCTGCCGCTTCGCGATCTCGTGGCCCGGGTGCGACTCGAGCCCGGGGTAGAGCACCCGCTCGACACCCGGCTGCTGCTCGAGCCAGCCCGCGATCGCGCGGGCGTTCTCGCAGTGCTGCCGCATCCGGACCGCGAGCGTCTTGATCCCGCGCAGCACGAGCCAGGAGTCGAACGGCCCCGGCACGGCACCGAGCGACTTCTGGAGGAAGTAGAGGCGTTCCGCGATCGTCGGGTCGTTCGTGCCGACGAAGCCGCCGACGACGTCCGAGTGGCCGCCGAGGTACTTCGTCGTCGAGTGGACGACCGCGTCGGCGCCGAGATCGAGCGGGTTCTGCAGGTACGGCGTCGCGAACGTGTTGTCGACGACGAGGATCGCGCCGACCGCGTGCGCGGCGTCGGCGGCGGCCCGGATGTCGACCACGTTCAGCATCGGGTTCGACGGGCTCTCGATCCAGACCATCCGCGTGTTCCCGTCGAGACGCTCGGAGAGGTTCGCGAAGTCGGCCGCCGGGACGTAGTCGAAGACGTAGCCCTTCGGCTCGTACACCTGCGAGGTCATCCGGTAGACGCCGCCGTAGACGTCCGCGATCAGGACGACCCGCTCACCCGGGTTGACGAGGTGCATCAGCGTCGTCGTCGCGCCGAGGCCGGAGGAGAACGCGATCCCGTGCTCGGCGTTCTCGAGCGACGCCAGCGCGACCTGCAGCGCCGAGCGGGTCGGGTTGGCGACGCGCGCGTAGTCGTAGCCCTTGTGGACGCCGACCGCCTCCTGGACGTACGTCGACGTCTGGTAGATCGGCGTGATGATCGCGCCGGTCGCGGGATCGGGCTCCTGGCCGGCATGGATCGCTCGCGTCTCGAAGTCCGCTGTGCCCTCTTCAGCCATTGCGTCTGATGCTAGCGGCGCCGAGCCAGGCCGCGAGGTCGTCGAGGGCCTCGTCGAGGCGGGACGTGTCGCCCCAGGCGCCGAGCAGCTCGAGCGTACCCGTCTTGCGGTCGAAGCGCGGCTCCGCCCGTCCGGCGATCCGGTCGCCGACGAGCAGCGGCAGCACGTAGTAGCCGTACTCCCGCTTCGCCTTGGGAACGAACATCTCGAGCCGGTAGCGGAAGTCCCAGAGCGCCTCAGCGCGGTTGCGGTCGTAGACGAGCCGGTCGAAGGGGGAGAGGAGCACGGCGCGGTCGGGGACAGGCCCGTCGGTCGCATCCGGGTGCGCCCGCCACTCGCCCTTGACGAGCCGGACGCCCTGGGTGCGGAAGCGGCGCTCCTCTCGCATCCGCAGGCCGGCCGCCACCGAGACCGTCCTGGTCTCCGGCCACCAGCGGGAGGTCAGGTCCCACAGCGGCTGCCCGCCGCGGCGGCCGACGACGGTGATCTCGCCGTACAGGTGGAGGGAGAGGAGCATCAGCCCGACCATTCGGGAGCCCCACCAGCGGTGATCCCGCTTCTCGCCCTTCGCG
>JANPKC010000005.1:0-5895 GCA_031425855.1 Actinomycetes bacterium
GGGTTCCCGCCGGCTCCTCCGAATCGGGGAGTGCTGCTCCCCCGTACGACCTGCTGACTAGCGGGCTGCGCTCGCGCGGTAGCGGGAGCTCCAGTCGGCGGCGGGGTTCGTCCTCCCGGACGACCAGTCCGCCTTGGGCGCGCGCTTGCCGGACGACCAGTCGGCCTTCGGTGCCCGCTTGCCCGACGACCAGTCGGCGAAGGGCGACGTCCGTGCGGACGACCAGTCGGCGAGCGGCGTCCGGCCCGACGACCAGTCGGCTGCCGGTGCGGTGATGCCGGATGACCAGTCGGCGGCCGGCGTGGCGACGCCGGACGACCAGTCTGCGCCGAGGCCGGCGCCCGGCACGATCGCGGCGATCGCGAACGCTGCCGAGCAGAGCACGATCCGAACACGCTTGGACGGAGCCTGCTGCTCGATCTTCCCCATATGTCTGTCCCCTCATGCGGCGAATTGGCATGTGCACCCCTGCACATGCGACGACTTCGGCAGTCTTGACCAGAGTTGACAAGGTCTGAATCCCCGAAGCTGCGTTGCGTCCATCCCCATACGCGCGCGTCAGGGCTCGCCGATTCGGAGTAGGTCCCGCGTCCTAGCCCTGGTCGAGGGCGACTCTGAGCGACCGTACGAAATCGCGCAGCGCGACCGGCCCGTCCTCCGCAGCCTCGAGCGCCCGGGAGCCGACGACGACGCCGTCCGTGAGCTCGGCGGCTGCGCGGGCATCCGCCGGCGACGAGATCCCGAAGCCCGCGTAGAGCGGGACCCCTGGCGCCGCCGAGCGCGCACGCCCGGCGAGACCGGCGAGCGCGGAGGAGACTCCCGACCGCGCTCCGGTCGTCCCCGTCACCGTGACGAGGTAGAGCCAGCCGTCGGTCTGCTCTCCCGCGAGCGCGAGCCGGGTGTCGGTGGACGTCGGCGCCACGAGCTGGATTCGCCGGAGCTCGCGGCGATCTCCGGCGGGGAGGTCCGCGACGATCAGGCTCGCGGCGCCCGCCGCCCGCGCGTCCTCGGCGAAGCGCTCCCAGCCGTAGGCCTCGAGCAGGGAGGAGTAGGTCATCGGCACGAGCGGCACGGCGACGCGCGCGCGGACTTCGGCGAGGCACTCCAGGCAGGCTTTCGTGCGCATCCCCTGCGCGAGCGCTTTCTCGGCGGCGCGGCGGATCACCGGCCCGTCGGCGAGCGGGTCGGAGAAGGGGAAGCCGAGCTCGACGAGGTCGGCGCCGCCCTCGACGGCCGCCTCGGCCAGCTCGGGCGTGCCGGGCCCCGACATCAGGTAGATCGCGAGGGTCTTGCTCATCGGGAGCGGGCCAGGACCTCGGCGAGGTCCTTGTCGCCGCGACCGGAGAGGCAGACGAGGACGAGCTCGGCGTCGAGATCCGCGACACGGGCGAGCGCGTGCGACGGCTCGAGCGCCGGGATGATCCCCTCGGTGCGGGTCAGCCGGCGGAAGGCGTCGAGCGCCTCCTCGTCGGTCGTGCCGACGTCGCGCGCGCGGCCGGTGTCGCGCAGGTGCGCGTGCTCGGGGCCGACACCGGGGTAGTCGAGGCCGGCAGAGATCGAGTGGGCATCCGCGATCTGGCCGTCCTCGTCGGCGAGCACCGACGAGCGCGAGCCGTGGAGGACGCCGGCGCGGCCGGTGCCGAGGCTCGCCGCCCCCGCGGCCTCGACGCCGACGATCTCGACCTCGGCGTCGTCGAGGAAGCCGGCGAACATGCCGATCGCGTTCGAGCCGCCGCCGACGCAGGCGACGACCGCGTCGGGAAGCCGGCCCTCCGCCTCGAGGATCTGCGCGCGCGACTCGCGGCCGATCACCGCCTGAAGCTCCCGCACGATCGCGGGGTAGGGGGCGGGGCCGACGCAGGAGCCGATCAGGTAGTGCGTCGTCTCGACGTTCGTGATCCAGTCCCGGATCGCCTCGCTCGTCGCCTCCTTGAGCGTCTTCGTCCCGAACTCGACCGGCCGCACCTCGGCGCCGAGCAGGCCCATCCGCTCGACGTTCGGCCGCTGCCGCCGCATGTCCTCGGCTCCCATGTAGACGACGCAGTCGAGCCCGAAGCGCGCGCACACCGTCGCGGTGGCGACACCGTGCTGCCCGGCGCCCGTCTCCGCGACGATCCGCTGCTTGCCGAGCCGGCGGGCGAGCACGGCCTGCCCGAGCGCGTTGTTGAGCTTGTGCGCGCCGGTGTGGAGCAAATCCTCTCGCTTGAGGTAGAGGCGCTTGTCGGGCGCGAAACGCTCGGCCCGGGTCAGTGGCGTCGGGCGGCCGGCGTAGGTGCGCGCGAGCTCGTCCAGCTCGGCGCGGAAGCCGCCGTCCGCGAGCGCGGCCTCCCACGCCGAGGTCAGCTCGTCGAGCGCGGGGATCAGCGTCTCGGGGACGTAGCGGCCGCCGTAGGTGCCGTAGGTCTCAGTCATGGGCGGCCTCGACGTAGGCGCGCACCTTCTCGGGGTCCTTGATCCCCGGGGCGGACTCGAGCCGTGATGAGGCGTCCACCGCCCACGGCCGGACACGTTCGATCGCCTCTGCGACGTTGTCGGCCGCGAGGCGCCCGGCGAGCACGACCCGTCCCGGCTCGGCCGCAGCGCGCTCCCAGTGGCCGGGATCCTCCTCTTCCCAGGGCAGGTCGAGCAGCCGTGCGACCTGCTCGCCCTCGCGCAGGAGCACGCCGTTCCGGCCGCGAACGCGACCCTCCTTGCGCTCGTGGACCTGATCGACCGGCGCGCCGCTCGTGCCCGCCTCGCCGACCCAGACGGCGACGGCGAGCAGCTCGTCCGGGACGGGCAGGACGTCGGTCGCGGCGCGCGGGCTCTCCGGCGCGAGCACGAAGCCCGCGAGGTCGGCGCCCGCCTCGGCCGCGACGGCGACGTCCTCCTCGCGGGTCAGGCCGCAGACCTTGACGAGCGGCCGCCGCAGCAGGTCGCGCAGCTTCGCCGCCGGGTCGGGCGCCTGCATCAGGGAGGAGCCGACGAGGATCGCATCCGCGCCCGCCAGCTCCGCTGCGGCGCCCTGGGCCCGCGTGCGGACGCCGCTCTCCGCGACCGCGATCCGGTCGGCCGGGATCCGGGCGACGAGGCCGAGCTGTGCGGCACGCTCGATCTCGAACGTCGAGAGGTCGCGGGCGTTGACGCCGATCACCGGTGCTCCCACCTGGACGGCGCGCTCGAGCTCGTCGGCCTCGTGCGCCTCGACGAGCGTGTCGAGGCCGAGGTCGTCCGCGACGGACATCAGCTCGCGCACCTGGCCGTCGTCGAGGTCTCGGAGGAGCAGGAGGACTGCATCGGCACCGGCCTCCTTCGCCGTCCGCAGGTGCTCCTCGGTCGAGAAGAAGCCTTTGGCGAGGAGCGGCACGCCCGAGCTCGCACGCGCGGCGCGCAGGTCGTCCCACGTCCCGCCGAAGCGCTCGTCGACGAGGACGGACACGGCGGCCGCTCCGGCCAGCGCGTAGTCGCGGGCGAGCCTGCCCGGGTCCGCGTCGGGCCGGATCTCGCCGAGCGAGGGCGAGCGCCGCTTGATCTCGGCGATCGCGCCCAGACCCGGCCCTGCGAGTGCATCCCTAAAGCGCATTCGTGAACCTCGCAAGCTCGTCGAGCCGCGCGGCGGCGGCACCGGAGTCGACGGCCTCGCGCGCCAGCTCGAGCCCATCCCCGAGATCTTCCGCATGGCCCGCCGCAGCGATCGCGCCTGCCGCGTTGAGCAGGATCGCGTCGCGCCGCCCGCCCGCCGCGCCCGCGAAGACGTCGCGGATCGCCTGGGCGTTCTCGGCCGGGGAGCCGCCGCGCAGCTCGTCGGGGTCGCAGCGCTCGACGCCGAGGTCGAGCGGGTCGATCACACGCGCGCGCACGTCGCCGTCGACCACCTCGCAGACGTCGTTCGGCCCGGCGGGCGAGAGCTCGTCGATCCCGTGGGCGCCGTGGACGACGTACGCGCGGCGCGCGCCGAGCTGCGCCAGCACCTCGGCGATCGTGCGGACGAGCGGCTTCGCGTAGACGCCGATCACCTGCGCGCGGGCGCCGGCGGGGTTCGTGAGCGGGCCGAGCACGTTGAACACGGTACGCGCGGCGAGCTCACGCCGGACGGGTGCGGCGTGGCGCATCGCCGGGTGGTGCGAGGGCGCGAACATGAAGCCGAAGCCGAGCTCGTCGATCGACAGCGCGATCCGTTCCGGCGGCTGCTCGAGCCTGAAGCCCAGCGCCTCGAGGACGTCCGCCGAGCCTGAGGCGGACGAGACGGCGCGGTTGCCGTGCTTCGCGACACCCGCTCCGGCCGCCGCGGCGACGATCGCCGCGCCCGTCGAGATGTTGATGGTGGCGGCGCCGTCGCCGCCCGTGCCGGCCGTGTCGACGAGGTCGTTGCGCCGGGGCCGCACCGGCAGGACGTGCTCGCGCATCGCCTCGGCGCAGCCCGCGATCTCGTCCGCCGTCTCGCCCTTCAGGCGCAGCGCGACGAGGAAGCCGCCGATCTGGGCCGGGGTCGCGTCGCCGCGCATGATCTCGCCCATCACCTCACGGCAGCGGGGACGGCCGAGCTCCTTGCCCTCGAGCAGGTCGGCGAGCGCTGCCTGGATCAACGCTGCTCCAGGAAGTTCCGCGCCAGCTGCGGCCCGAGCGGCGTCAGCACCGACTCGGGATGGAACTGGACGCCCTCGATCGGGAGCTCTCGGTGGCGGACGCCCATCACCTCGCCGTCCGGCGTGCGGGCGGTCACTTCCAGGTCGTCGGGGACGCCGAGCGCCGCGAGCGAGTGGTAGCGGCCGGCGTCGAACGGGTCGGGCAGGCCGGCGAAGACGCCCCGGCCGTCGTGGCCGACCGGCGATGCCTTCCCGTGCAGGAGCGCCTTGGCCTGGCCGACCTCGCCCCCGAACGCCTCCACGATCGCCTGGTGGCCGAGGCAGACGCCGAGCGTCGGTACCGCCGGGCCGAGCCGCCGGATCAGCTCGACCGACACCCCCGCGTCCTCCGGCCGGCCCGGGCCGGGGGAGACGACGAGATGTGACGGCGCGAGCGCCTCGGCCTCGTCGGCCGTGATCGCGTCGTTGCGGAAGACGCGCACCTCGACGCCGAGCTCCTCGAACAGGTGGACGAGGTTGTAGGTGAACGAGTCGTAGTTGTCGATCATGAGCAACATCAGGAGCCTTCCTCGGCGAGGTCGATGGCGGCCTCGAGCGCGGCGAGCTTCGACAGGCACTCGCGGTGCTCGGCCTCCGGATCCGAGTCTGCCACGATCCCGGCGCCCGCCTGCAGCCGCGCGACCCCGTCCTGGAGGACGATCGTCCGGATCGCGATGCACGTGTCCATCGTCCCGGTCGACGGGAGGACGTAGCCGACTGCGCCCGCGTAGGGGCCGCGGCGGTAGCCCTCGAGCTCGGAGACGATCTGCATCGCGCGCACCTTCGGCGCACCCGAAACGGTGCCGGCCGGGAAGCACGCGCGCAGGAGGTCGAACGGCGACACGCCTTCGCGCAGCTCCCCGGCGACCTCGGAGACGAGGTGCGTCACGTGGGAGAAGCGCTCCGGCTCGAGGAAGCGCTCGACGCGAACCGTGGATGCCTTGCAGACCCGCGAGAGGTCGTTGCGGCCGAGGTCGACGAGCATCACGTGCTCGGCGCGGTCCTTCTCGGAGGCGAGCAGCCGCTCGGCGTCTCCCTCGCCCGGATGCGTCGTCCCTGCGATCGGGTTCAGGCTCGCCGTGCCGCCCTCGCACTTGACGAGCGTCTCCGGCGACGAGCCGATCAGCGCCAGCTCGCCGAGCTCGAGCAGGAAGAGGTACGGCGACGGGTTGACGCGCCGTAGTGCGCGGTAGAGCTCGAGCGCGCTTGCGGAGGTCGGCCGCTCGGCCCGCTGCGACAGCACGACCTGGAAGGCGTCCCCGGCGCGGATCAGCTCCTTGATCCGGAGGAC
>JANPKC010000006.1:0-2683 GCA_031425855.1 Actinomycetes bacterium
GCCTGCCGCCCGAGGACGCGGCCCGCAAGCGCGGGTTCGCCGGCAAGCCGTACCCGCACGTCGACGTCGCCCTCCGCGACACGGAGAGCGGCCGGCTGCTCGACGGCGTGGCAGAGGGCGAGCTGCTCGTGAAGGGGCCGAACGTCTTCGCCGGCTACTGGCGCAACGCCGAGGCGACCGAGGCGGCGTTCGCGGACGGCTGGCTCGTTACCGGTGACGTCGCCGCGCGCGACGAGGAGGGCTACTACCGGATCGTCGGCCGAACGAAGGACATGGTCATCTCCGGCGGCGAGAACGTCTACCCGGCGGAGATCGAGAACGTGCTCCACGAGCACCCGGCCGTGAAGGAGGCAGCCGTCGTGGGCGTGCCGGACGAGCGCTGGGGCGAGGCCTGCCTCGCGTTCGTCGTCCTCGCGGACGAGGCGACCGAGGAGGAGCTGCTCGAGCACTGCCGCGGCCGCCTGGCGCGCTACAAGGTGCCGAAGGGCGTCCGCTTCGCCCAGTCGCTGCCGCGGAACGCGCTCGACAAGGTCGTCAAGTCCGAGCTCGTGGAGCTCGTGCGATGAAGCAGCTGACCGCGAGGGGCGAGCGCACCCGCCAGAAGCTGCTCGAGTCGGCCGAGCGGATCTTCGCCGAGCTCGGCTACCACGACGCCTCGATCGTGAAGATCACCGAGGCGGCGGGGGTCGGCCAGGGCACCTTCTACCTCTACTTCGCGAGCAAGAAAGAGGTCTTCGACGAGGTCGTGCTCGACCTGAACACGCGCGTGCGTCACGCGATGACCGAGGCCGCCGAGCAGGGCACGAGCCGCTCCGAGCGCGAGCTGCTCGGCTTCGGGGCCTTCTTCCGCTTTACGGCGGAGCACCCGGCGCTCTACCGGATCATCCGCCAGGCGGAGTTCGTCTCGCCCGAGACGCTCGTCACCCACTACGACCGGCTGATGCGACCCTACGCGGCCGGGCTCGAGCAGGCGATGGAGGCGGGAGAGGTCGAGCGGGGCGACGCCGAGGTGCTCGCCTGGAGCCTGATGGGGATTGGCGAGCTCGTCGGCATGCGCTGGATCCTCTGGAACGGCGAGCACGGGATGCCCGACCGGGTCTTCGACGAGCTGGCGCGGATCATCGTCCGCGCGCTCGGCGCCAAGGACATCGACCCGTGATCGGGCTCGCCGCGACCGCGAGCTACCTGCCCGAGACCTGGATGACCGCCGCCGAGGTGGCTGATGCGAGCGGGATCCCGGAGCAGGTGATCGTGGAGAAGTTCGGCCTGCGCGGGAAGCACATCGCCGCGGCGGACGAGCACGTCAGCGACATGTCGGTCGAGGCGGCGTCGCGCCTGCTCGGACAGCACGCCGTCGACCCGGCCGAGATCGACGTCGTCCTCTACTACGGCTCGCTCTGGAAGGACTACCCGGTCTGGCAGGCGGCGCCCTGGATCGCGCACCGGCTCGGCTGCGCGAACGCCTACGCGCTCGAGTACGCGAACGTCTCCTGCGGGACGCCGGTGGCACTACGGCTCGCGCGCAACTTCCTGCTCGCGGAGCCCGACCTGCGCAACGTGCTGATCGTTGCCGCCTGCCGCGAGTCGCACCTGCTCGACTACACGAACGAGCGCTCGCGCTTCATGTTCAACTTCGGCGACGGCGCCGTGGCCGGGCTGCTGACGCGCGACGACGGCCACGAGCTGCTCGGCTGCCATGCGCTCACGGACGGCTCCTTCTCGCTCCAGGTGAAGGTGCCGGCCGGCGGCTCCGTCGAGCCCGCCTCGGCCGAGAGCGTCGCCGGACGCCGCCACTTCCTCGACGTGGCCGACCCGGGACAGATGAAGGGCGGGCTCGACGAGGTCAGCCTTCCGAACTTCCTCGCCGCAGCCCGCGGCGCGGTGGAGCGCTCAGGTGCGAAGATCGAGGACGTGAGCTACCTCTGCGGGATCCACATGAAGCGCTCGATGCACGAGGCGATCGTCGCCGGGCTCGGGTCGCCTCGCGCGGCCTACCTCGACGACACCGGCCACATGAGCGGGGTCGATCCGCTGCTCGCGCTCGACCGAGCCGACCGCGCCGGCGAGCTGAGCGAGGGCGACCTCGTCTTGCTGCTCGCAGCCGGAACCGGCTACACCTGGGCTGCGAGCGTCGTCCGATGGTGATCGACGATGTCGTCGGGCAGGAGCTCGTCTCGGACTGGATCGAGGTCACGCAGGAGCGGATCGACGAGTTCGCGCACGCGACGGACGACCCGCAGTGGATCCACGTCGACCCGGAGCGGGCGGCGGCGGGGCCGTTCGGCGGGACGATCGCGCACGGATTCCTGACGCTCTCGCTCGTCGTCCCGCTCTTCTCGCAGGCCCGCCCGGAGCTCGAGGGGATCAGCATGGGCGTCAACTACGGGCTCAACCGCGTCCGCTTCACGGCTCCGGTGCGCTCCGGAACCCGGGTGCGCGGCCGCTTCACCGTCCAGGCGATCGAGGAGGTCAGCGGCGGCCGGCAGATGACGGTCGGCGTCGTCGTCGAGCGCGAGGGCGAGGAGAAGCCCGCCTGCGTCGCCGAGTGGCTGACGCGGTTCTACGGCTAGAGCGTCAGGCGCTCGCCGGCGCGCAGCAACCGGTAGCCCTGGGCGAGCCGCACGCACTCGGAGACGAAGAGCTCCGGTGAGGCGGTGTTGAACGCGAACATCTCGTAGTGGCA
>JANPKC010000007.1:0-25173 GCA_031425855.1 Actinomycetes bacterium
CGCCCGCTCCGGGCGCGCGCGTGATCGCCGACGGCGCCCCGATCGTCGTCCTCCACCTCAGCAGGAACGGCGCCTACGCCCAGGAGGGCGTCCCCGAGAGCGCCTCCCCGTACGCCGGCAGGCCGGCACGGCTCGTCGGCTCGGTCGCGCCGAAGGCCAAGAAGCCCGCTCAGGCGACGGCCGCCGCCGCCGCGCCCAAGCCTGCGAAGGCTGCGGCGAAGGCGAAGACCGCTGCCGGTGCGGCACGCAAGCCCGCATTCAGCGTCGCCGGCGCCCCCGCCGAGCCGCTCGACGAGGTCCCGCTCAGCGCCCGCGCGAAGCAGCTTGCGGCCTGGGTCGAGAAGCATCCGCGCCGCTCCCGCGCAGGCGTCGACCACTGGCTCTACCAGCACAACTGGATCGTCACCGGCGCCCGGTTCGGCTGGGCGAACGGCGCCCAGGCGCTGCGGACATTGATCGCCGTCGACGAGCGCGTGCAGAAGCTCTGGGGGGTCGGGGGCCAGAGCGAGCAGGTTGCCCGACGTGCCCTCGCCGAGGTCGAGGAGCGGTCGAGTTGAGGCGCCTGTGCGCCCGGCTCCGGCGAGACCAGCGTGGCTACAGCGTGGTCGAGCTGATCATCTCGATGAGCATCCTCGGCAGCGTCATGACCTCGGTCAGCGTCCTGCTCGTCAGCGCCACCAACTCGGAGGTCGACATGAATCGCCGTTTCCAGGCGCAGACCCAGGCCCGAATGGGGCTCGACAGGCTGAGGCGCGAGGTGCACTGCGCCATGTCCGTGGCGACCGCGAACGGCGGCGCGACGGCGGTTCTGACGCTCCCGGCCACGTGCCCCACGTCCGGCGGCCAGACCTCGATCACGTGGTGCACCAAGGCCAACGGCAACCGCTGGGATCTCTGGCGCTACCAGGGCGGCGCGTGCAGCGGCACCGGTCGCACGTGGGCGTCCTCGCTCACGCGGGCCGACGTGTTCTCGTACACCCCGCAGAACACCTCGAGCCTCGCCTTCCTGTCGGTGACGCTGCCGGTGAACGTCGCCGGGTCGAGGACGATCTCCTCGTACGTCCTGGACGACAACATCGTGCTGCGGAACAGCACCCGCACATGAGCCGGCTGCGCCTCCGCGACGAGCATGGCTTCAGCCTCGTCTTCACGATGCTGACGATGCTGGTCACGACCGTGACGATGACGGCCGCGATCCAGTACACGACCTCGAACTCTCGCACCGCGGACCGCTCCAAGGCCGACCAGATCGCGTACTCGCTCGCCGAAGCCGGCCTCGCCAACGGCGCCGCCGTGCTCTCGAAGCCGTCGAACAACGCCCTCGACCCGAACGTGCTCCCGAGCAGCGAGCCGAGCGAGTCGAATCCCGCGCACGCCAACTACATCGCCAAGTACGAGGGCGGCACCGTCAAGTGGTGGGGCGTCCTGACGGGCCACCAGTGGATCATGCACGGCGTCGGCTACGTCACCGATCCGACCGGCAAGACCCAGGTCGTGCGGCGCGAGGCGACGTCGACGATCAAGATCATGCCGTCGCTCAAGCAGGAGCTGAACTCGAACGCCTGGAACTTCATGTTCGCGAAGAACACCGGCAGCGCCTGTGACGTCACCTTCGAGAACAGCGTCAGCGTCGACACCTCGCTCTACATCATGGGAGACCTCTGCTTCTACAACTCCTCCGCGGTCGTCAAGGCGGCGGACCCGGACATCACGAACCTCTACGTCGGCGAGCACATCCAGTTCCTCGGAACGGGCGCCGTCGGCACGGCGGCGAACAGGATCAACCAGGCGCAGGTCGGGCTGGGCTGCCGGATCGGCGCGAGCGGCGGCTGGACGACGCCCTGCACGTCCGCGACGCGCGTCAACGCGACCACGATCCTGAGCGGGACGATCCCGGGGTCCGGGCCGACCGCGGACTTCCCCTTCTGGTACGCGAACGCGAAGCCGGGCCCGAGCCAGGCCTGCAACACGACGACCGGAACGCCGCCCGCGTTCGAGGGCGCGCCCGCGGGCGGGATGAACAACAACGCCGGCTCGATCAACCTGACCCCCGCCTCGAGCTACACCTGCAAGTACTTCGACAACCTGCTCAACCCCCCGGAGCTCCTCGGCGAGCTCTCGTGGAACAACACGACCAAGAAGCTGACCGTCAAGGGCGCGATCTACATCGACGGCTCCGCCTACATCTCGAACAACACCGTCAACGAGTACGACGGCCTGGCGACGCTGTACCTCTCGGGCACGTTCCGGATCGACGGCAACGCCCAGCTCTGCGGCGGCATCGCCGCGAGCAACTGCGACTTCACCGCCTGGGACCCGAACACCGACAACCTCGGGATCATCGCCAACGGCAACGACGGCACCGGCTACAGCGTGCTGCTGCAGAACTCGGCCCGCCTCCAGGGCAGCATCTACGCCACCAACGCGGTGCTGCTCGAGAACTCGACCCAGTACGACGGGCCGATGGTCGCCGGCACCTTCAAGCTCGAGAACAACATCGTCACGCACGAGTTCCCGACGATCACCTCCGTCCCGGTCGGCTGGCCGGGCAACCCGACGGTCTACGCGGAGCCGCAGCCGCCGCAGAACTATTCGGGGTAGGGCGGGCTCACCCGCGCGGGGGATTTGCGCTCGCCCGCGCGTCGCTTTACTGAGGGAGAAGTCTTCAGCTGCTGCGGCTGTAGGTCGATCAAGAGAGAGGTCGCAGTGGAACGAGGGCACGCAACACCATTCGCAAGGCTCCGCGCGCACGTCGCCGCCGAAGCGGGCTTCGCGCTGCCGCTGGCGCTGATGACGATGCTCGTCACCGGCACGCTCGCCTCGAGCGCGATCGCGTACTCGAGCTGGAACTACGGCTCGGCGAAGCGCAGCGACGCCGAGTCGCAGGCGCTCGCGCTCGCCGAGGCGGGGCTCAACTACGCCTTCTCGACCCTCTACAACTCGGGCACGCCGACGATGGCGAACGCGGTGCCGCCACGGACGATGACCCTGGAGACCGGCGAGGCGAGCTACTACGGCACGCTCACGGGCACCACCTGGAAGCTCGTCGGTGTCGGCACCGTCCGCAACCCGACCGGGCCGGGGACGGAGCCGGTCGTGCGCACCGTCAGCGGCCGCGCCAACGTCGGCTCGGCGCGCCGCGGCTCGGCGAACAACGCCGTCTGGAACTACGTCTACGTCGACGACCCGACCGTGACGACGACCCTCGGCAACTCGGTCGACGTGAACATCCCGCTCTACGTCCGCGGGAGCCTCGTGCTGTCGAACTCGGCCCAGGTGTCCGGCTACGCGCTCCAGGTCGGGGGCACGCTCGAGTTCCAGAACACCGCGCACGTCGGCACTGCGGAGACGCCGATCCACGAGGCCCACGTCGGCGGCGGCTGCCGGGTCGGCTCGTCGGGAGGGTTCGTCAAGCCGTGCGGCCCCGGTCAGCGCGTCCACGCCACGATCAGCGACGCGACGCCGACCACGTTCACCAAGCCGCCCGTCGATCCGAACTGGTACTTCAACTCCAAGCCCGGCCCTCGCCATCCCTGCACGGTCGGCAGCTTCCCGGGCGGCTTCGACAACGACGCGTCGCCCAACAGCAGCCGCGGCGTCGTCAACCTGACGCCGAGCACCCCGTACGACTGCAGGGTCTACGACGCCGACGGGAACCTCGAGGGACAGCTGACCTGGATGCCCGGCAGCCCGGGGACCCTGACGATGGCCGGGACGATCTACTTCGACGGCCCGATCGAGTTCCGGCAGTACAACAACGCGGTCTACAGAGGCCGCGCGACGATCCACGCGGCCGGCGACATCGTCTTCGCGAACCAGTCCAGGCTCTGCGGCGACCCCGAGTGCGACGACGACTGGGATCCGCAGCAGAACCTGCTCGCGTTCGTCTCAGGCGGCAACGTGCGCGTCGGGCAGCAGTCCAACTTCCAGGGCGCGATCTACGCCACACTCGACTACACGGAGCAGAACAACTCGACGTTCTGGGGGCCGATCATCGCCCGGCGGGTCTCACTCGCGAACTCAACAGTGAACCACTACGTGCCGATAGGAACCCTGATGCCAGGGATGCCCGCCACCTACGAGGACGTCGTCACGATCACGAACGAGCCCGGGAGTTGGGGCTAGATGGACTTCGCCCTGTCGGCCGTCGCCTTCGTGCCCGGTCTCGCGATCGGGAGCTTCCTCAACGTCGTCGCGGCCCGCGTGCCGCGGAAGCGGTCGATCGTCAGCCCCGGGTCGGCCTGCATGAGCTGCGGTCACGAGCTCTCCTGGTACGAGAACGTCCCGGTCGTCTCGTGGCTCGCGCTTCGGGGCCGGTGCCGCGGCTGCGGCGAGCGGATCGGCGTCGTCTACCCGGCCGTCGAGCTCCTGACGGCGCTCCTGATCGCAGCCTCGTTCCTCGCCTTCGGCTGGTCGGGCACGTCCTTCGTCGCCGCGTTCTTCTGCGCGACGCTCGTCACCGTCTCCGCCACCGACCTCTCGCACCGAATCGTCCCCAACGTCGTCGTCCTGCCGGCGGCCGTCGTCGTCCTCGTCGCCATGACCGCGTTGCACCCGAGCGCTGAGTGGGCGCTGGGCGCCTTCGGAGCCTCGCTCTTCCTCTTCCTGGCGGCGCTCGCGTACCCGAAGGGCATGGGCATGGGCGACGTCAAGCTCGCTCTCCTGCTCGGCGCGATGCTCGGCCGCACCGCTCCCGTGGCCCTGATGGTCGGGATGCTCGCGGCGCTCGTCCCCTCGATCGTCCTCTTCGCGCGGCACGGCAGCGCGGCCCGGAAGATGGGGATCCCGTTCGCGCCGTTCCTCTCGCTCGGCGGCGTCGTCGCCCTCTTCTTCGGCGACGACCTGCTCGACGCGTACCTGAGCTCCTTCTAGGCGTTCGCTCACCCGTTCGAGGGACTCGCGCAGGACGCGGGATGGACCGGGCGAACTTCGAGACCCCTGTGGCGAGCGGTCAAGGGAACCCTTGCCGCTGCCGATAACTCGAACGAGGGATATGGCCAACGACCGCCCACCGAAGCTGCGCTCGCCCGGCACCGCCGGAGACGTCGGCACGTCCGGTGCCGAGCCGCTCACTTCCGGCATGGGCGTCAACGCGATGGCCGAGCTCGTCGTCGACCTGCTCTCCGCCACCGGCCTCGTCCCCGAGGACAAGCTCGCGATGGTGCGCGGACGTGCGGGCCAGGGCTCGCTCGCCCAGGCGATCGTCGACGAGGGCGTCGCGCCGCCGGAGGGGATCGCCCGCTCGCTCGCCGTCCGCTACCAGGTCTCGCTGGTCGACCTCGCGCTCACAGGCGTCGACAAGGAGGCGGCCGAGCAGGTCCCGCTGCACGTGCTCGAGCGCGTCGTCGCGATCCCGTACGCGCTCGAGAACGGGACCCTGCGGATCGCGGTCGCCGACCCCGGGAACCTGCACGGGATCGACGAGCTCCGACTCGCGACCCGCTACCCGCTCGACCTCGGCGTCGCCTCGAGCGAGGACATCCTGCTCGAGCTGCGCCGGATGGCCCGCGCCTCCGAGGCGTTCGGCGCGCGCGCCGTCCTGGAGGAGGCCGACGAGGAGCTGCGGATCGCCGAGGAGGAGGAGGCCGACGACCTCGAGGTCGAGGACGGCGTCTCCGACGCCCCGCTCGTCCGGCTCGTCAACTCCGTCATCTTCCAGGCTGCCGAGGACGGCGCCTCGGACGTCCACTTCGAGCCGCAGGAGGACGCGCTCGCCGTCCGCTTCCGCATCGACGGCGTGCTCCAGGAGGTGCAGCGGATCCCGAAGCGGATGACGCCGGGTGTCACGACGCGCCTCAAAGTGCTCGCGAAGCTCGACATCGCCGAGCGGCGCAAGCCGCAGGACGGCCGCATTTCGCTCAACGCCGCCGCCGCCGGCCGGATGCTCGACATCCGGGTCGCGACCCTGCCGACCGTCGAGGGCGAGAAGGTCGTCATGCGCCTCCTCGACAAGTCGCGCCGGGCGCCGACGCTCGAGGAGCTCGGGCTCTCGGACGAGATGCGCGCACGCCTCGCCGAGATCATCGCGCGGCCGACCGGGGCGCTGCTCGTCACCGGGCCGACCGGCTCCGGTAAGTCGACGACGCTCTACGCCGGCCTGACCACGATCAACCGGCCCGAGATCAACATCATCACCGTCGAGGACCCGGTCGAGTACCGGCTCGCCGGCGTCAACCAGGTGCAGATCAACAACCGCGCCGGGCTCACCTTCGCGTCGGCGCTGCGCTCGATCCTCCGCTCCGACCCCGACGTGGTCATGGTCGGCGAGATCCGGGACGGCGAGACCGCCAAGATCTCGATCGAGGCTGCCCTCACCGGTCACTTCGTGCTCTCGACCCTGCACACGAACGACGCGCCGAGCGCGATCACGCGCCTGAACGAGATGGGCGTCGAGCCGTTCCTCACCGGCGCCGCCGTCACCGGCGTGCTCGCCCAGCGGCTCGCGCGCAAGCTCTGCACGCACTGCTGCGAGATGTACCAGCCCTCGGTCGACGAGCTGCTGCAGTCGCGCGTCGCGCCCGATGTCGCGCTCGCGTCCGACGGGATGGCCTTCTACCGCAAGCGCGGTTGCCCGCGCTGCAACCAGACGGGCTACAAGGGTCGCGTCGGCGTCTACCAGCTGCTGACGATGAACGAGACGATCGCGCAGCTCGCCGTCGCCCGTGCCAGCCGCGAGGAGGTCGAGCGGGCGGCGATGGAGGCCGGGATGCGCTCGCTCTGGGACGACGGCCTCTCGAAGGTCGCCGCCGGCCTGACGTCGGTGGAAGAGCTCGCGCGCGTGCTCGTGTAGCGCCGAGCCGGCGCGCGAGGGGCGAGAGCGCACCGGCGGACGAAGCCTTGTGTTCCTGTAACACAAGCTCTCGTCCCTCGCGACGAAATCGGCACAATCTCGCCCTCGGCGTTCGGCACGCTGGAGGCATGCGGTTCGCGATCTCGCCGAACGACCCCCGCA
The DNA here is from genome assembly GCA_031425855.1 of Actinomycetes bacterium. GTDB lineage: Bacteria > Actinomycetota > Thermoleophilia > Gaiellales > Gaiellaceae > Gaiellasilicea. The sequence goes on from JANPKC010000007.1 coordinate 6,953, forward strand.
TCGCCGTCCTTGTCGCCGAGCTCGACTCCGAGGGCGTGCCGATGGCTCACACCTGGCGCCGCGTCGGGTCGGCCGCCGAGCGGCTCGGGATGAAGCGTCCGAGCTATCAGCACGTCCGCAGGCTCGTCCGGATCGAGCGGCGGCGGCGTCAGCTCGAAGCGGCCGGCCGCGCGGTGCTCGGCCGCGCTGCCACGACGCTCGCGGCGGGCCGGGTGCCGAGCGCCGTGCTGGTGCTCGAGCGGCTCAGGGAGTTGCAGCGCGCGGAGGAGCTTGTGTTACAGGAACACAAGGCGTTTCGGCCGCCCTAGGCGCACGCGGACGCGTCGCCGACGAGCCTGGGCTCGGACGAGCGGACGCCGACGCGGGTGCCGTGCACGAAGCCGACGCTGCCGCTCGCGTACGCGGCGTTCCAGACGCCACGGCTGCAGACCGGGACCCGGACGAGCTTCGCCGTCCGCGTCGGCATCGTCACCTCGAGCGAGCGGCCGCCGGGAAGCTCGACCTCGAACGGCACAGGCGCCGTCCCGGCTGCCGTGAGCTCGAGCTCGAGCCAGGCGGCGATCCGCCCGCCGGGCTCGCGGGGCCAGACCCTGATCCCGCCCTCGGCCGCCATCAGACCGCTGAAGTAGCGGCCCGCGAGCAGGAGCTCCAGCTGCGGCGCCCCGGTCGTGCGCCAGAGCGTCTTCGTCGGCCCGGACGCGATCCGCTCCGCGTCGCGGAGGAGGACGGTCGACCCGTGCGAGTCGGTGAGCACCGGCCCGGGCGGAAGGTCGAGCCGGCCCGCGCCGTCGACGTTCGGCTCGACCACCGCGAACGCGTCGGTACGACCGGCACCGTCGAGCAGCGCGAGCTGCCGCACCGAGCGGTTCCAGAAGAGCGTCGCGAGGAGATCTGCCCGCGTGGAGCGTGGCGCGACGAGCAGCGTCACCGTGCCCTCGCCCGCTGCGTCGACCCACGAGGGGTCGGACGGGAGAAACGCTGTCCGCAACGCCGTGCGGGCTTCGTGCTGGAACGCAAACGCTGCGCCAGTCGACGCGAGAGCGACGAGCGCGGTCACGGAGAGCGCGACCGGCGTGGCGAGCCGCGGCCGCGCGTAGGCGACCGCCAGGACGGCGGCGGACAGCGCCGCAGCGCCGGCCGCGACGGCGAGCGAGGCGAGGCCGACGTCGCCGAGCCGTCCTTCGAGCTCCCGCAGAGCAGCGAGCACGATCGACTGGCTGCTGCCTCCGCCGGCCGCATACCCGGCGAGCGGCACCGCGGCAGCCGCGGTTGCCGCAACGCCCGCGAGGAGCGCGTTGGCCCTCAGGTGCGGCCAACCGCGGCTCGCGTAGAGGCCGAACGCGACGACCAGGAGCGGAAGCGCATACATCGCGTAGCGCTCCTGGATGCGGCCGGCGTCGCCGACGACCGAGGCCTGCACGAGCAGGATGACGAGCTCGGCGAGCACGAACGCACCGAACGCGAGCTCGGCGCGGCCTCGCGGACGTGCGAGCGCGAGCGCCAGGCCGATCAGCGCGCCCGGGACGATCACCCAGCCTGCCGCGTACGCCAGCACGAGCGCGTTGGCGCCGAACCCCTTCGACGCGGCGAGCGGCTCGACCGAGTATGCGGTCAACTCGCCGTAGATCCCGACCATGCCCGTGAGCGCAGCGCCGAGACCGACCGCCATGGCGACTGCGGTCGCGCCTGCGGCCACGCGGTGCTCCCGCAGCGTCGCCCGCAGCCGGCCGTCGCGGGAGCCGACGGCGACGACCCCGGCGAGGTAACAGAGCGGCAGCACCGCGAGCTGGAGCCGCGTGAAGGCCGCCAGCCCGGAGAAGCCCAGCACCGCCAGCTGGAGGCGGAGCGACGGCCGCTCGAGCGCGGCGACCGCGGCGGCGGCCGTGGCGAGCGCCAGGGGATACGCCAGCGTCTCGGCCATCGCAGCGGAGGAGTAGAGAAGCTCGGGCAGCAGCACCGCGAGCGCCGCCACGCCGACGGCGAGCCGATCACCGACGCGGAGCCTGCGCGCAAGCAGGAACGCGGGGATCGCCGCCAGCGACATCGCCACGGAGTTAAAGGCCTGGATCGTCCGGTAGGCATGCTCGACGTCGTCCCAGAGCCAGGCGGGAGCGGTCAGCAGGGGGTAGAGGAGCGGCAGGAAGTGCGCGCTCTCGCCGCGGACGAGCGGCTCGCCGCTCTCCAGCAGCGAGCGGCCGAGCTCTGCGTACATGTACTCGTCGGGGAAGTAGCCCGGAGTGGGGCGGCGCCACGCGAGCAGCGTCTGCAGGAGCGCCGAGAGGGCCACGATCGCGCCCACTGCCCAGCGGGCGGAGATGCGGGGCAGAGCTGCGATCCGGACGAGCGGCGTGTCCATGGCGCGGAGCGCCTACTGGGCCTGGACGTCGCAGCCGAGGACCATCAGCGCCTCGACCGCCTCGGTGACGAACTGCGTCGCCTGTGCGGCATTCGCGAAGTTGTACGGCCCGGGGCGGACGGGGTCGGCGCCGTTGGCTGCGCCGGCGGGATAGACCTCGCTCTCGACGACGCACGAGTCGCCGTGGTCGATCGCGCGGAGCACGGCGACGGAGCGCCCGTCCTTGCGCGCGTGCCGGACGAAGAGCTCGCGCTCGCCCGCCTTGGCCGCTGCGCTCACGAGGAGGCGTTCGCGGCGGCCTGGGCGACCGTCTCGCGGTCGACGAAGCCGGCCAGCTCGAGGGCGACCTCGCCGGAGCGCTTCACCACGAGCACGCTCGGATCCTGGACCGAGTCGAGCTTCGCCAGCAGCGACCGCGCGACGCCCTCGTTGAGGACGTTGAGGGCGAGAAAGCCGGCGCCGCCGAGCTTCGCGCCCGCCTCGGCCTCGGCCGCGGCGAGCTCGTCGACGCGCGCGCCGGGAACGACGAGCGAGACGACGACGACCTCGTGCTGCCTGAGCGCCTTGTCGACGACGAGCGGGAAGCCGGACGGCGGCACGACCGGGTTGACGGGCCGCGCCTTCGCCGGGGCGCTCGCGGCGGCCTTGGCGGGCTGCGGCGCGCTCTTGGCGGGGCTCTTCGTCGGACTCTTGACCGGCGCCTTGACCGCGACGGGGATCGCGACGGGGATCGCGCCGGGCTCGTCGCTCGGCCCCATCGTGCGCATCGCGAGCATGCCCGCGAGGCCCGCGAGGACGATCACGACCGCGAAGATGCGGACCGGGAGGCTGATCTTCTCCATCTCACTCTCCTTATCGGCAGCGCGGCCGCGGGCTTGAAGGTTTGGACGAGAAAAGACGGAGGGCGCGGTCTCCCGCGCCCTCCGAGGTCATGCAGTCGAGCTCAGGGCTTACGGACAGCTGCCCTGGAACACGATGCCGTTCGCATCCGGGGCGACCAGGCCGGGCACGCCGAGCGAGTACTTGTACTCGAAGGCGGTGCCGTCTGCACCCGTCTCGACGCAGTACTGGCTGACGCCGAGGTTCGAGATCCGGAGGTTCGGCGAGATGCCGGCGTCGATGTCGTCGAGCTCGCCGAGCGTCATGCCCTGGTACCCGGAGGTCGCCAGCGTCAGGTCGGCGTCCGACGAGGAGCCGACGTTGTCGGCCGAGAACGTCTCGATCGCCGGGATCGCGGCGCGGACGTTCGACTGGTTCGCCGCCCGCGTGGCGCGGTCGCGGAAGCCGAGGTACGACGGCACTGCAATCGCGAGCAGGATGCCGATGATGATGATGACGACCAGGAGCTCGATCAGGGTGAAGCCCTGCTCGCTCTTGGTCTCGAGGCGCTTTCGAAGCGCTGTAAGCATTGGGGTGTCTCCTTCCGAAGGGACGGTCTGTACTGCGTGGCTGACCGGACATCGACGCTCGCGGCCCCCCGGTTGACCCCTCGAAAGGGGGAACGCTCACCCACGGCATCCCCCACGATGGGTGAGTCGGGTTCCGGCAGGAAGAGAAGAGTTCGCGCGCGTGCGCGAGGCCGGCGATCCCTCACTCAAGTTACCCCGCATGCCTGCCGATAGCCCCCATCGTGAGCGGCATCACGACTCCTGGCACGCCTGCGATTCGCTCGATCGACGACCTCCTCGAGGCGATGGTCGCGCGGGGCGCCTCCGATCTCCACCTGACCGTGGGGACGCCGCCTGCGATCCGCGTCCGCGGTGAGCTCGAGCGCCTCGAAGGCGCACCGGTGCTCACCCCCGACGACACGCAGCAGCTCCTCTACCGCGTGCTCTCGACCGAGCAGCAGAAGCAGCTCGAGATCAAGCGCCAGATCGACACCTCCCACGCGGTGCCGGGCCTCGCCCGTTTCCGCGTCAACGTCTACTTCCAGCGCGAGGCGCTCGGGGCCGCGTTCCGCGTCATCCCGGAGGAGCTGAAGACGCTCGAGGAGCTCAACCTGCCGAGCTCGCTCGCCGAGCTCGCGATGCAGCCGCGCGGCCTCGTGCTCGTCACGGGCCCGACCGGCTCGGGCAAGTCGACGACGCTCGCGGCGATGATCGACGAGGTCAACCGCAACCGCACCGACCACATCCTCACGATCGAGGACCCGATCGAGTTCGTGCACCGCCACAAGCGCTGCATCGTCAACCAGCGCGAGATCGGCGTCGACGCGATCAGCTTCGGCGAGGCCCTCCGCGCCGCGCTCCGCCAGGACCCGGACGTGGTCCTCGTCGGCGAGATGCGCGACCTCGAGACGATCGGCACCGCGCTCACCGCCGCCGAGACCGGCCACCTCGTCCTCGGCACGCTGCACACCCAGAGCGCCCCGGGCACGGTCGACCGGATCATCGACGTCTTCCCGGCCGAGCAGCAGGAGCAGGTCCGGATCATGCTCGCGGGCTCGCTGCAGGGGATCGTCACCCAGGCGCTGATCCCGACGGCCGACCAGCAGGGCCGCGTCGCCGCGCTCGAGATCCTGCTCCCGGACGACGCGACGAGGAACCTGATCCGCCAGGGGAAGGTCGAGCAGATCTACTCGATCATGCAGACCTCCACCGGACGCGGGATGACGACGATGGAGCAGTCGCTCGCGAACCTCGTCCTGCGCCGCGTGATCACGCGCGACGCCGCGCTCGCCGTCACGAGCCGCGTCGAGCAGCTCGACGGCCTGCTCGACCGCGCCGGCTTCGAGGACGACACCGTCGAGGAGGCGCCGCTGCACGCGAGCCTCAGGATCGCCGGGAGCTGACATGGCGGACGACGAGAAGCCCACCTCGATCTGGAAGAAGGAGATCTCCTTCCGGCGCAAGCCGGACGAGGAGGAGGCCGCCGTCCCTGCTGCGTCGGGTGCCGGCTCGATCTGGAAGAAGGAGATCTCGCTCCGCAAGAAGGCCGCGGAGCACGAGCCGGAGCCGGTCGCCGACGACGAGGAGCCGGCCGGGACCGATCTCGACGCAGCGATCGCCGCGCTCGCGGTCGACCCGCAGCCTCTCGACGCTCTGCCGGCAGCGGCCGAGCCCGCGCCCGTCGCGGCGGTGCCTGTCACCCCGGCCGCGATCGAGCACGACTGGCTGACACAGCCGCTCGAGGAGGTCTCCGAGCCGCCGGCCGAGCCGGTCTCGCCGGTCGCTCTCGTCCCCGATGTCGTCGAGCCGGCCGCCGTCGAGCCGATCTCTGTCGAGCCCGTCGCCGTCGAGCCGGTCGTCGAGCTCCCGCCGGCGCCCGTGATCCCGATCGCAGCCGTTCCCGAGCTCGAGCTCGACCTCGATCTGCCGACCGCTGTCCTGCCCGAGCTTCCGGCCGAGCCCGCGTGGCCCGACGATCCGCAGCCCGTCCTCGCGGACCTGCCCGCTCCGCCTGCGCTCGCCGCCGAGCCGGGGGAGGCAAAGGTGCCGTTCTACAAGAAGGAGCTCTCGCTCAAGCGCGGGCCGAAGGCCGACAAGCCCGCCCGGGAGCCGAAGGCGGCGAAGGAGCCGAAGCCGGCGCGCCCGAAGCGGGAGAAGAAGGAGAAGGCGGCCGTGGAGCCCGGTGCCAAGGTCCCGTTCTACAAGCGCGACCTCTCGCTCAAGCGAGCCCCGAAGGAGTGGGACGCCGGCGAGGGCCTGACCGACGAGCCGAAGGCGAAGCCGAAGCTGCGCCGGCCGCCGCGCCCGCGCCCGTCGCTGCCGACGCTGCCGAAGAGCGGCGGCGGCAGGCAGCTCGTCGGGCTCAAGATCGGCGGCTCCCAGATCGCGGCCGCACGGATCCGCAACGGCGAGTCGCCGGAGCTCGTCCAGGCAGCGCGCACGCCGCTCGACCACGGCATCGTCGTCAACGGCGAGCTGCGCGACCCCGAGGCGCTCGCCGTCGCGCTCAAGGCTTTTTTCGCCGAGCACAAGCTGCCGAAGCGCGGCGTCCGGCTCGGCATCGCCAACAACCGCATCGGCGTCCGCACCTTCGAGGTGACCGGCATCCAGGATCCGAAGCAGCTCGCGAACGCGATCCGCTTCCGCGCCCAGGAAGTGCTCCCGATCCCGCTCGAGGAGGCCGTGCTCGACTACCAGGTGCTCTCCGAGGGCTTGACCGAGGACGGCCAGCCGCTCCGGCGCGTGCTCCTCGTCGTCGCCTACCGCGAGCTCGTCGACCGCTACGTCTACGCCTGCCGCAAGGCCGGGCTGCAGATCGTCGGCATCGACCTCGAGGCCTTCGCGCTCCTGCGCGCCGTCGCGGCGCCGCACGACCCGAGCGCAGGCTCGGAGCGGGGCGCCCTCGTCGCCGTCTCGGTCGGCCACGACCGCTCGACGTTCGCGGTCTCGGACGGCCGTGTCTGCGAGTTCACGCGCGTGCTCGAGTGGGGCGGTTGGGCCCTCAACATCGCGATCGCCCGCGCCCTCGATCTCTCGCCGAGCGAGGTCGAGCCGGTCAAGCGCGCGCTCTCGTTCTCCGGCACCGAGCAGGTGCCGGACGGCTTCACCGAGGATCAGCTCGCGACCGCGCGGGAGGCCGCCAGGAGGCAGCTGCAGACGTTTGCGCGGGAGCTCGTCTCCTCGCTCCAGTTCTACCAGAACCAGCCCGGATCCCTGGGCATCGGCGAGATCGCCCTCACCGGCGGCACCGCCCACCTGCCCGGCCTCGGCGCCGAGCTCGAGCGGCTGATCGGCGTGCCCGTCCGGGTCGTCGACCCGCTCAGCCGCCTCCGGGTCTCGAAGAAGGTGAGCGAGCGCGAGCAGGTCGGCTCGCTCGCGGTCGCGATCGGCCTCGGGATCGAGGACTAGATGAGAGCGGTCAACCTTCTCCCCCGCGACGAGGCGAAGCGCAGCTTCGAGGCGAAGCGCGGTGTCGTCTTCGGCGGCGTCGGCGGCGCGGCTCTCGCGACCGCGGTGCTCGCGTCGATGGTGATCAGCGCCGGCGGGGCGGCGAACAGCAAGCAGGAGGAGCTCGACGGGCTCCGCGCCCAGATCGCGGCCATCCCCGTGGTGCCGGTGGTCGACACGTCCACGGAGGATGCGCTGGCCGCCGAGAAGGGCGCCCGTGTCGGGGCTCTGTCCGCCGCGCTCTCCGGCCGCATCGCCTGGGACCGCGTGCTGCGCCAGGTCTCGCTCGTGCTCCCGGAGGACGTCTGGCTGACGAACCTCTCGGCCGTGGCTCCCGACCCGACGCAGCCCGTTGCGCCGGGCACCGGCTTCACGCTCACCGGCTCGACGTACTCGCAGTACGGCGTCGCCCGTTTCCTCTCCCGGCTCTCGGTCATCCCCGACCTCGCGAACGTGCGGCTCCAGTCCAGCCAGAGCCAGCTCCTGAACGAGCGTGAGCTCGTCCAGTTCACGATCCTCGCCGACGTCCGCGCGCCCGGCTCCACGCCCGCCGCGGTCGTCCCGGCCGACGCACAGGTGCCCTCCTCGTGAAGCGCAAGCTGAGCCCCCGCACCCTCGGCGCGATCGTCGGCGCCGTCATCCTCGTCTACGCCGCGGCCGGCTACTTCATGGTCGTCAGCCCCAAGAAGGCCGAGTCGGCGCGCCTCGACGAGGAGATCGCCACGACGCAGGTCGAGCTACGCGACGCGCTCGCCGCGACCGCCGCCCAGGAGGACACGCAGCCGATCGCGGTCGCCGACATCTTCCGGCTCTCGACGGCGATGCCGAACACCCCCGACATGCAGGGGATCCTGGTCGAGCTGCAGCGGATCGCGGACGAGACCGGCATCCGCTTCAAGTCGATCACGCCGCAGTCGGCGCTCCCGGTCGCGGCGTACCAGGTCGTGCCGATCGACGTAGCCTTCGACGGCTCCTTCTACGCGCTCTCCGACTTCCTCTTCCGGCTGCGCACGCTCGTGACGGTTCGCCGCGGCGAGCTGCACGCGGCCGGGCGGCTCTTCTCGGTCGCGACCGTCGACTTCTCCGAGTCCGATCGCGGCTTCCCGCTGCTCTCGGCGACGCTGAAGCTGAACGCGTACGTCTACGGGCTCGACACGGCAGGGAGCACGGTTCCGCCGGCGGCGGAGACACCGCCGGCGACGACAGAGGGCGCGGAGGTTCCGCCGCCCGCAGGCAGCGAGGCAACGGGATCGGAGGCGACGGGCTAGATGGCTGCGAAGAGGGTCGACCCGCTCAAGGCCAAGGAGGCCAAGCAGAAGAAGATCGCGATCGGCGGCGCCGTCCTGCTGCTGGCGCTGCTCGGATTCCAGGGCCCGAAGACGCTGAAGATGCTCCAGGGGCCGCAGCCCGTCACGGCGCCGGCGTCGACGGCACCGACGAACACGACGCCGGTCGGCGGAACGGCGACCACCGGCGGCACGGCTGCCGGCGAGGTGCCGGCCGCCCCTGCGCCCGAGCTCTCCGCGGTGGCCGACTCCGATCTCTCGCCCGCGGTCGAGCAGGGCCAGCTCGCAACCTTCGAGCGCTTCGCCAGCAAGGACCCGTTCGCGCAGCAGGCCGACCCGGCCCAGTCGGCGGCGCCCCGCGTCTCCGAGCCGATCGACGGCACCGAGACGGCGCCGGCCGACACCACGAACGACGCGAAGCCCGCCGATGCCGGTGCCACCGGTGCGGCCACCGACGGCGGCGCCACCGACGGAGGCTTCACCACCGGTGGCTCGACCCCCGATGCCCCGGAGATCGCCGGCGCGACCTCGATCTCCGTCAACGGCGCCGCCGAGGACGTCGCGGTCGAGGGATCCTTCCCGAAGGACGAGCCGACGTTCGTCCTCGTCAAGCTCGCCAGGAACGGCAAGTCGGTCGAGATCGGGATCGCCGGCGGCGAGTACGCGAGCGGCGGCGAGACGATCACGCTCGGCCTCGGCAAGAAGATCACGCTCCAGAACACCGCCGACGGCAGCCGTTACGAGCTCGAGCTGCTGGCGATCCAGGGCCAGCCGCTCCCGAAGAAGAAGTAGCGCTCGGGGGATAGGCTCCGGGAGTGGCCCCGGAGGCGGAGCTCGAGCAGACGGACGAGGGGCGGGTCGCGAAGGCGGACGGCTGGTTCGTCCTGAACGCGCGCGACGCGCGCTGGTTCCACGCGGAGGGCCGCTCGGCGTTCTGCGACTTCGAGGGCGAGGCCGGCTTCGCGCAGCTCGGGATCAACGTCAACGTGCTCGGGCCGGGCGAACCGATGGTGATGTACCACTGGGAAGCCGATCAGGAGGACTTCCTCGTCGTCGCGGGGGAGGCGGTGCTGATCGTCGAGGGCGAGGAGCGGCCGTGCGGCAGTGGGACTTCGTCCACTGCCCGCCGAGCGCGGCGCACACGATCGTCGGTGCCGGCGACGGGCCCTGCGTGATCGTCGCGGTCGGCGCCCGCGAGCACGACGGCAAGCCCGACTGGGGCGGCTATCCGGTCGACGAGGTCGCGGCGCGCCACGGCGCCTCGGCGGGCGCGGAGACGACCGTGCCGGCCGAGGCGTACGCGCACCTGACGCGCCGGCAGCCGACGCGCTACCGCGACGGCTGGCTGCCGGACGTCGGCGCCTGAGGGCGCCTCGCGCGACTACTCGTCAGACGGCGACCGTCACGCGTAGGAAGGTCGCGGGGATGGAGGTGGCGTCCCCGCTCGGGCTCGCGTTCTGGCTGTTGAAGAGAGCTTCGAGCTCGGCGTGCAGGTCGGCTTCGCGACCGTCGGCTGCGGCAGCCTCGAAGGCGTTCATCGTCGGCCCGTAGTACGTCCTGAAGACGTGGAGTAGCTCCGCCGGCGCGCCCGGGTACTCGAAGGTGTAGGTGTCCCTCTCGAACGAGATGCTCTCCGGAGGCACGCCCGCGGCGGCGAACCGCTCGGTCACGTTGTCCTCGACGCCCCAGGTCATCGGGCTGACGAACCCGTCGGGCGGGGGTGGGGAGTAGGAGGCGCTGATCTTCAGGATCTGAGCGACGAGCGTCGGATCGTTCGGGATCCAGTTGCCCATCACGATCCTGCCGCCGGGACGCGTGACGCGGACGAGCTCCTTCGCGACGTCGAAGGGCCTCGGGGCGAACATCGCCCCGAAGATGCTGACCACGAGGTCGAAGCTGTCGTCCTCGAGCTCGCTCAGATCGGACGCGTCGCCTTCCTGGAACCTGCAGTTCGAGAGGCCGAGCATCGCTGCTCGAGCGTTGCCCGCCTGCACGAGGTTGGCGGCGATGTCGACGCCGAGGACGTTCGCTCCCAACCGGGCCGCCGGAACCGCTGTGGTGCCGTCACCGCAGCCGACGTCCAGGACCTCGAGCCCGTCGCGTACTCCCAGTCTCGCGACGAGCGCCTCGCCGCTCTCGCGCATGCTCTCGGCGATGCGGGTGAAGTCGCCCTTCTCCCAGAGTGCCTTGTTCGGATTCGCGGTCACGGGCAACCCCTTTCGCTGTTGGCGGCCAACCTTAACGCCGTCCGCCCGAGCTTGAGCTCTCCGCCGGCAGCGGCCCGACGAACGTGACGCCGTAGTCCTCACAGGCCTGCTTGATCTGCGCGCCGTCGACCGACTCGAGCGGGGGCAGCCCACCCGCCTGGGAGGGCAGTGTGATCGCCCGGTAGAACTGCCCGTGGCGGGGAGTCGTCAGGATCAGGTAGCGCGCGGTCTCCGACTCGACCCGGAAGCCGTGCACGGTCCCGCCGGGGATGTGCGCGAACGCGCCGGCCTTCGCCGGCGCCCCTGGCTCGTCGCCGAGGTACAGCGTCAGCTCGCCCTCGAGGACGTAGAAGGACTCCATGTCGTCCTGATGCCGGTGCAGCGGGACGCTCTCGCCGCGCAGCGCGCGCTCGTCGACCAGGGTGAACGCGTCGCCGGTCTGCTCACCGGTGGCCAGGAAGTAGGTGGACGTCTCGCCGAGCCAGCGGAGCTCGCTCGTCCCGGGCTCATGGAGATACGCAGCAGCCGCCATCGCCGCCTCCTTCGCTCGTCGCGGAGCGACCGACCCTACAGCGCTAGACGCCGCTGGACTCGTCGAACGAGGACGACACGCGCGCGAGCATCCGCAGGTCGAACGACCGGCGGACGACGATCGTGACGAGCTTGACCGTGCGGCCCGTCGGCGGTGTCTGCGAGACGACATAGGTGTCGACGCGGTAGGAGCGCTGGTCGGGGCCCGGGACGGTCTGGCGCGGGTTGCACTGGGGGGTCATCGTCCCGCACGTCTTCATCTGCTGCGTCTGCTGGTTGGCGCCGCCGCACGAGCCGGCCGGGTCGACCTTGTTCGCGAGGTCGCACTGGTAGGTCGGGTCGCCGTTCGCCGTCGCGACGGCAGTCGAGTCGAGCGCGATCTCGGTGTACTTGAGCGCCCGGTAGAGCTCCATCTGCTTGTCGCCGAGGACTGAGGCCGTCGAGACCTCGCCCGCGTTCTTGAGCGCGATCGCCCCCGAGTTGAAGGCGGCCACGATCGCGAGGATGCCGATGTTCAGCATCATCATCGAGACGAGGAGCTCGATCAGGCCAAAGCCGTCTTCGGACCGCAGTCGCTTCACTCCCGGTTCATCGGCAGCTCGACCCCGAACCTCAAGAGGGCGCATCCCCCTGCCGATACGGAGTGAGGTATGGCGGCCTACGCGTACAACGCGATCAACTCGCTCGGCGTCGAGTCCCTCGGCGAGGTCCACGCACCCGACCCGTTGTCGGCGCGCGAGCAGCTGCGCGTCCGCGGCCTGCTCGCGACGAAGCTCGAGGAGCTGCCGTCCGCGGGCGAGGAGTCCGCGCGCACCGCCTTCAAGAAGATCAAGCCGAAGTCGCTGCAGATCTTCTCGCGCCAGTTCGCGACGATGATCGAGGCGGGCCTGAACGTCGTCAGCGCGCTCGTGATCCTCGAGCAGCAGACCGACGACAAGTACCTCGGCGCCGTCATCCGCGAGCTGCGCGCGGACGTCGAGGGCGGCATGCTGCTGTCGCAGGCGATGGCGCGCCACCCGAAGGTCTTCAACCGCCTGTACGTCTCGATGGTCGAGGCGGGCGAGGCGGCAGGAATCCTCGACACCGTGCTCGACCGCGTCGCGTACCAGATCGAGAAAGAGACGAAGATCAAGCGCCGCGTCAAGGGCGCGATGATCTACCCGACGATGGTGCTGATCTTCGCCACCCTCGTCCTCGTCGGGATGCTGCTCTTCCTCGTCCCGGTCTTCGTGAACATCTTCGCCCAGCTCGGCGGCGACCTGCCCACGCTGACCAAGTGGGTGCTCGCGATGTCGAACTTCCTCAAGGCGACGTGGTTCATCCTGCTGCCGGGCTCGATCGGCGGCTACTTCGGGCTCAAGCGCTTCCTCAAGACCGACGCGGGCCGCCGCCGCTGGGACGCCCTCAAGCTGAGGCTGCCGATGAAGATCGGCGACGTCGTCCGCAAGGTGACGATGGCGCGCTTCTCGCGTACCCTCTCGACCCTCGTCGCCGCCGGCGTCGACATCATCAAGGCGCTCGAGATCACCGGCCAGACCGCCGGCAACTGGGTCGTCGAGGACGCACTGGCCGGGGTCAGGCAGAAGGTGGGAGAAGGCGTGCCGATCGCGCAGCCGCTGATCGAGAACTCCGTCTTCCCGGCGATGGTCAGCCAGATGGTGAAGATCGGCGAGGAGACCGGAGAGCTCGAGAAGATGCTCGGCAAGATCGCCGACTTCTACGAGGACGAGGTCGACGCGTCGATCCAGTCGCTGACCTCGATCGTCGAGCCGATCATGATGCTCGGCGTCGGGATCATGGTCGGAATCGTGATCATCAGCATGTACCTGCCGATGTTCAAGCTGCTGACGCTGATCAAGTAGCGGCGGCGGCGCACGCAGCGCACACGCTCTCGTGCGGTATGACTGCGAGGTCGTCTGAACGCACGAGAGGATGCCGATGAGCCCGACCCAGAAGAAGAAGGACGGCTTCTCCGCCGAGGAGAAGGCCGCGATGAGAGCGCGCGCCAAGGAGTTGAAGGCGGCCGCGGACGGGGAGGCCGCCGTGCGGGAGGCGCTTGCCGGGATGACGCCGGAGGATCGCGCCCTCGGCGAGCGGATTCACGCGCTCGTCGGAAAGGCCGCCCCGGAGCTCACCCCGAAGACGTGGTACGGGATGCCCGCGTATGCCAACAAGGACGGCAAGGTCGTCTGTTTCTTCCGCGACGCGGCGAAGTTCAAGGAGCGCTACGCGATGTTCGGCTTCAACGACAGCGCCAGGCTCGACGCGGGCTCGCTGTGGCCGGTCGCGTTCGCCCTGACGAAGCTGACCAAGGCCGACGAGGCCAGGCTCGCAAAGCTCGTCAAGCAGGCGGTCAGCTGAGGCGAGCGAGCGCTCGTCTCCGGCAGGCATGTACGTTCTCGCGATGGAGCTGCAGCGCCCGCAGATCGACCGGCCCGCGGGGGACGTCCCGTTCGAGCTCGGGATCGAGGACATCGAGGTCGGCGACGGGGACGAGGCCGTCGCCGGGAAGAAGGTCTCCGTCCACTACGTAGGTGTCGCGTTCTCGACCGGCGAGGAGTTCGACGCCTCCTGGAACCGCGGCCAGCCGTTCGAGTTCAAGCTCGGCAAGGGCCAGGTGATCCCCGGCTGGGACGCGGGCGTGCAGGGGATGAGGGTCGGCGGTCGGCGCAGGCTGACGATCCCGTCGGCGATGGCGTACGGCGCGCGGGGTGCGGGCGGCGTGATCGCGCCGCACGAGCCGCTCGTGTTCGTGGTCGATCTGCTCTCGGTCGACTAGCCCGGCGCCGAAGCTGCGGGAACGCCTCTGTTTGCAGATTGTGAGGCTTCCCTCGCACGCGTTTTGGGCGTCTTTGTGCCGAGCAGACCTCTATGTGACTGACTTCACAAAGGGGGGTCTATGAGGTACGACCAGCACAAGGGCCTGCGCGGCACGATCGCCGTGCTCGTCCTTCTGATCACGGCCGCGCTCGCGACCGCGGGAGTCGCCTCAGCGGCGCCGCCGGCGAACACAGCGCCTCCGACGATCACGGGCACCACGACCGTCGGTCAGACGCTGACGGCCGAGAACGGAACCTGGAGCAACAGCCCGACGTCCTTCGCCTACCAGTGGCTTCGCTGCAACGGCGGCGGCAACGCCTGCGTGAACGTGGCCAACGGGACGCAGAAGACGTACACGCTCGTCGGCGCCGACGCGGGCCGCACAATGCGGGTGCGGGTGACGGCGACGAACGCCGACGGCTCTGCGTCGGCACAGTCGGCTCAGACGGCCGCGATCGCCGCCGCTCCGTCGGCGGCCGGTCCGAAGAACACGGCGCTGCCGACGGTCTCCGGTACCGCCCGGGTCGGGCAGACGCTGACCGCAACCGAGGGGAGCTGGACGGCCAACCCGACCGCCTACGCCTTCCAGTGGCAGCGGTGTGACGCCGACGTGACGCTGTGTTCGAACATCGTCGGTGCGACGGCCAAGACGTATCTGGTCCGCCTCGCCGACCTCGGCTACAGGCTGCGCGTCCGTGTCACCGCGCGCAACGACAAGGGCAGCGCGACCGCGAGCTCGGCGCTCACGGCCATCGTCGCCCCGGCGACGGCGATCACCAACAGGCGGCCGACGCTGACGATCCTGTCGATCCGGTTCTCGGGCGCCCAGGTCTACGCACGGTTCCGGATCTGCGACGACTCGGGCAAGAACCTGACGATCATCCAGACGGACTCGCGGCCCGGGAAGCTGTCCTACACCCGGCGCTTCACGACCCTCGTGCCGCCGCGTCCGTGCGGTGTGTACACGCGCCATTGGCTGCCCGCGCCGCGCTTCCGCGGCCCGGGGAAGTACACCGTGACGCTCCGTGCCCGCGACAAGTCCGGGCTGACGAGCCTTCCGGCCCGCCGCACGTTCAACCGCTAGCGAACGCGATCGAGGGAGGGCGCCGGCCACGGCGCCCTCCCGATGATCCCCGGCTGGGACTAGCCCGGCGTCGCGGCGGCCGGCTCGGCGGGCTCGGTGGGCTCGGTGGGCTCGGCCAGGCTGACGGCCTCGTCGGCCGCGGCGCCCTCGCGCCGGCTCCGGAAGAGGAACGGCACCGCGAGCAGCTGGAAGAGGGCGCCGAACGCAAGCGAGGTGCCGTAGCTCGTCGCGTCGGCCGCCTTGCCGAGCGCGGGCTGGATCACGACACCGCCGCTCGAGCTCATCAGCGAGTCGAAGGAGAGCACCGTCGCCCGCTGCTGCGAGGGGATCATGTCGTTCAGGTATGCCTGCCGGATCGGCATGTTCGCCGCGAAGACGAGGCCCCAGACGACGAGCAGCGCCAGCGCGACCCAGAAGGAGCCGACGAGCGCGAGCAGGCCGAGGATCGCGGCGCTGATCAGCGAGCCGAGGATCAGGGACGTCGTCCGCTTCCGGAACAGTCCCCGGATCTTCGGCGCCGCGTAGCCGCCGAGGATCTGCGAGCCGGCGACGATCGCAGCGGCCAGTCCGGCGACGGCGTACGCGTCGGGGTCGCCGTAGAGGTCGAGCAGGTACGGCTGCAGCGCATAGAAGGTGTAGATGCCGACGCCTCCGGTGAACGGCGCCGCGAGCATCATCCAGCGGACGGGCGGGTTCTTCAGGCCAAATTCCAGGGAGGCGTCGAAGACCGCCCTCGTCGCCCGCAGCGGGCTCGACGACGGCGCCGGCGTGAAGCCGAGGTCGTGCATCAGCCGCCAGGCGACCGCGAACATCACGAGCAGGACGCCGACGCGGAGCAGGAACGGCACGCCGAGCGACGTCGCCTGCGCGATCACGCCGCCGGCGACCGAGCCGCCGAGCATGGCGAGCCCGCCGATCATCTGGCCGCGTCCCAGCACCGCCTCGAGGCCGCCGTCGTAGCCGGCGTGGTGGAGCGCGTCGACGAGCCACGCCTCGACCGCCCCGGAGAAGAAGGTGAACCCCAGCCCGAGCAGCATCGAGACGACCGCCCACTGCCAGAAAGGGGCGTCCGCGACCCAGAGTAGGTAGTAGAGGAGCGTCGACCCGGCGAGCGTGAGCGTGCCGAGCAGGTACGAGGTGCGGCGGCCCCACGTGTCCGCGACGACGCCCGTCGGCACCTCGAAGATCATCATCCCGGCGGTGAAGAAGGCGTTGGCCGCGAACGCCTCCAGGTTCGAAAGGCCCGCATCGAGGAGGAAGAGCGTGTTGATGCCCCAGATGAAGGACGCCGCGAGCGTGTTGCCGAGCAGCAGGGTGAGATAGGTGCGCTGGATCCGGCGGGCGAGGTCGTTCATCGGAGTGTTGTAACGCCCGTCGGCGCGGATTCCTGCCCGGCTAGGTCGAGAGCGCCGTCCGCTCGTCGTCCGTCAGCGGCCGGGCGGCGCCGCCCTTGTCGTCGATCGCGACGACAACCAGCTCGAGCTCGGTGGCGAGGCGGCCGTCGGGCGCGCTCAGGGTCACCCGTGCCGTGACGCTCGTCGTCCCGATCCCGACCAGCTCGGCCGCTCCGACGGCGACGCGGTCGGTCAGCCGCAGCTCGCCGCGGTAGTCGATCGTCGTCCTGCGCGCGCCGTAGTCCCAGACCGTGCCGGGCCGCCGGCCGAGCTTCGCCTGGAACCAGTCGTCGAGCACCTCCTCGGCGTAGGTCAGGTAGACGGCCTGGTTGACGTGGCCGTAGGAGTCGAGGTCGCGCCAGCGGATCTCGATCTCTTTCCCATGGGGCACGGCGTCCTCCGAAGAATGTGATTTTGAAAGAGTAAAAACGAGCGACCCGGGTAGCCCAGCTTCGTCCCCTGCGGCGTATCCGCTCGAACAAGGAGTCTGCACATGCAGCGTCTCATTCTCGTCCTGGGCCTGCTCGTCCTCGCGCTGATCCCGGCGGCCACTGCCGGCGGTGCAGGGCAGCTCGGCACGATCGTCGTGCTGAAGGACGGCACGAACCCGGCCGCCGTCGCGGCCGACCACGCGGCGCGGTACGGCGTCGACGTCGCCTTCGTCTACCGGCACGCGCTCAAGGGCTATTCCGCGATCGTTCCCGCCTCGTCGCTCGACGCGCTCAGCGCGGACGCGCGCGTCGCGTTCGTCGAGCCCGACTCGACCGTCCGCGCGACCACCACCCAGACCGGCGCGACGTGGGGGCTCGACCGCACCGACCAGCGTGCGCTCCCGCTCGACGGCTCGTACACCTACACGGCGACGGGGTCCGGCGTCACCGCCTACGTGATCGACACCGGCATCCGCAAGACGCACACGCAGTTCGGCGGCCGCGCCGTCCACGGCGTCGACACGACGACGCCGGTCGGCGTCACCTCCGACGACTGCCACGGCCACGGCACCCACGTCGCCGGCACGATCGGCGGCTCGACCTACGGCGTCGCGAAGAGCGTCCGGCTCGTCGCCGTCCGCGTGCTCACCTGCGCGGGCACGGGCCTCAACTCCGGCGTCATCGCCGGCGTCGACTGGGTCACCGGCAACCACACCGCGGGCGCGCCTGCGGTCGCGAACATGAGCCTCGGCGGCGGCAAGTCGGCCGCGCTCGAGCAGGCCGTGTCGAACTCGATCGCCGACGGCGTCACCTACGCGGTCGCGGCCGGGAACGAGACCGAGGACGCGTGTACGGGCTCGCCGTCCGGCCTCCCCGCGGCGATCACGGTCGGCGCGACCACGAGCACCGATGCGCGCGCGAGCTACAGCGACTTCGGCTCGTGCGTCGACTTCTTCGCGCCCGGCTCGAGCATCACGTCGGCGTGGTACACCAGCAGCACGGCCACCAACACCATCAGCGGCACCTCGATGGCCAGCCCCCACGTGGCGGGTGTGGCCGCGCTGTACCTGCAGAGCAACCCGGGCGCGACGCCCGCGGGCGTGGCCAGCGCGCTGATCGCCGGCGCCACGCTCAACAAGGTGACGTCGCCGGGCACCGGCTCGCCCAACCGCCTGCTGTTCACGGCGTACTGAGCCGCACCGGCCCCTCCGTCGGTCGAGGGATGAACCGGCGAAGGATCATCGGATCTATGGAGATGCGCGGGGGCGGCCACACCA
>JANPKC010000008.1:0-3334 GCA_031425855.1 Actinomycetes bacterium
GGTCGGCGAGATCGGCGACGAGCGGCGCCTGCACGGCGCCGTGGAGGCACTCGCCCGCCCCGAAGAGCGCGACCGCGAGCGCCAGGACGAGGAACGCGGCGGCGCCGGAGAGCCACAGCCCGCTGGCCGGCACGATCAGCCACGAGATCGCCCAGACCAACCCGAGCAGTGCGAGGAAGGTCATCCGCCGGTGCCCATGGGCCAGCCGCGCGATCGGGAGCTGGAGGAAAACGACGACGAGCGTGTTGATGAAGAAGAGCTGGCCGATCCCGGTCTCGGCGATCCCGGCCTCGTTCTTCGCGTACGCCGGGAGCACCTCGAGCTGCGCGATCCCGGCGCCGATGAAGACGGCGTTCACGGCCATCAGCCCCATGAAGACGCGGTGCCGGAAGACGTCGCGATAGCTGCCGGTGCGCTCGGCCTTCTCGACGCGCTCGCGCGGCTCCGGCACCCAGACGGTGAGGATTGCCGCGTAGCCGACGAACGTGAGCGCGTCGAGCAGGAAGAGGGCGCGGAAGCTCTCGGCGGCGATCAGGCCGCCGGCGAGGCCGCCGATCCCGATCCCGAGGTTCATCGTCACGCGCTGCATCGCGAAGACGACGGGCCGCTGCTCACGGGAGGCGAGCCCCGAGAGCAGCGTCGACTGCGACGGCCAGAAGGCGCCGTTGCCGATCCCGATCGTGGCCGAGGCGAGAAACCCTTCCCACGCCGAGTCGACGAAGGCGTACTGGCCGATCCCGAGCATCAGGAAGCCGAGCGCGATCGTCAGCATCCGCTTGCCTCCGACGCGGTCGACGAGCGCTCCGGCGACCGGGCCGGCCACGAGGCTGACGGCGGCATTCGTCGCGAGCACGAGGCCGGCGGTGCCGAGGTCGATCCCGCGCTCGTTGTGCAGGTAGATGAGCGTGAACGGCAACACGAGGCCGTTTCCGGTCGCGTTGAGGAGCCCGCCGAGCTGGAGCACCTGGATCGGACGGGGCAGCTTCGGGTTGAGGCTGCGCAGGTAACCCTTCACCATGGGACAGTAGCCGCTTGGAATTCCTGCTCGATCCCGGGGTCACGTTCCTGAACCACGGCAGCTACGGCGCCTGTCCGGCGCCGGTCTTCGCCCGCTACCAGGAGCTGCAGCGAGAGCTGGAGCGGAACCCGGTCGAGTTTCTCGCGCGGCGCTTCGACGAGCTGACCGCCGGGTCGCGCGCCGCGCTGGCCGCCTTCCTGGGGGCGCGACCCGACGACATCGTGTTCGTCCCGAACGCCACGGCCGGTTTGAATGCCGTGATCCGGTCGCTGCGGCTGGAGCCCGGCGACGAGGTGCTGACGACGCGGCACGAGTACGGCGCCGTCACGCGGACGTGGGAGTTCGCGGGGGCGAAGCTCGTCCACGCCGAGCCGGACGAGCTCGCCGGCGCGATCGGGCCGCGAACGAGGGCGGTCTCGATCAGCCACATCACCTCGCCGACCGCGCTGGTGCTCCCGGTGGCGGAGATCTGCGCGGCGGCGCGGGCGGCCGGAGCGCTCGCGATCGTCGACGGGGCGCACGCGCCCGGGCAGCTGCCGCTCGATCTCGAGGCGCTCGGCGCCGACGTGTACGCAGGCAACTGCCACAAGTGGCTCTGCGCACCGAAGGGCGCTGGCTTCCTCTGGGCGAGGCCCGAGCATCAGCGCTGGATCGAGCCGCTCGTGATCTCGTGGGGCTACGGCGCCGAGCGCACCTTCGCCGACCGCCACGGCTGGCAGGGGACCCGCGACCCGGCGGCCGTGCTGGCGATCCCGGCCGCGATCGAGGCGCACGCCGGTTTCGACCTCGACCGCTGCCGCGGGCTCGCCGCGTCCTTCCACGACCGCCTCCCGCCGGTCGGCCCGACCCCGGCGCCGCAGATGTGGGCGACCGAGCTGGCGACGGACGCACCGGAGGACCTGCAGCGCCGCCTCTTCGACGAGCACGCGATCGAGGTCGTCGTGCGCGAGTGGGAGGGGCGCAGCCTGCTGCGCGTCTCGATCGCGCCCTACAACGAGACGGCCGACGTCGAGCGGCTCCTGGACGCGCTCGAGGGGCTCAGCCGCTGAGCGCCGCGACCGCGTCCTCGAGGTCGTCGCGGACCTCGTCCGCGACGAACCGCGTCCACGGGTGGGCGGGGGTGCCGCCCGTGTACGCGACGACCCGCTTGCCGGAACGGTGCGCGTACCACGCCTCCATGGCCGTCCCCTCGTCCGGCGCGGTGAATGCGGCGAGGACGGCGTCGCACGAGTCGATGTCGGCCAGGTCGCCTTCGACGATCTCCTGCTCGTTGCCCTCGGTGCGGCCGCGGAAGTCGCGGCGCATCGGGTCGATCGGCTCGCCGCCCGCTGCGCGCACGAGTGCGGCGGCGCGGCGGCGATACTCCTCCGCGAACGGCGGCCCGGCGAGGTAGACGCGCATCGGGCCTAGACTACGAGCGATGACCGAGACGACGCGCGCGACCGAGTTCGTCGCCCTCGGGCATGCGGGGTCGGAGCATTACGCGGGGTTGGAGACGTTCCCGAGCCCCGGGATCGCAACCGTCTCGCTGACGAGCGACGAGCTCGTCGCCGTCTGCCCGATCACCGGCCAGCCGGACTTCTACACGGCCGCGGTCGAGTACCTGCCCGAGGCGCTCTGCCTCGAGTCGAAGTCGCTGAAGCTCTACCTCGCGACCTACCGCAACGAGGGCGTCTTCTGCGAGGCGCTCGCGGTCAAGATCCGCGACGACGTCGCCGCAGCGCTCGAGCTCCCCGCCGACCGCGTCACGGTCGCACTGACCCAGAAAGCGCGCGGCGGGATCACCATCACTGCGTCGACCTGATCCGGGAGCGAAGCGACCCTTCAGGGGTCTGCGCGCTTCGGCAGCTGCTCCCGCAGCTGCCGAAGCATGCGACGGAAAAGCATGCGCCCGGGAGGATTCGAACCTCCGACCTCTCGCTCCGGAGGCGAGCGCTCTATCCCCTGAGCTACGGGCGCGGAAGTCCCGAGTGTTGCGGGGCGGGAGCACCGGCTCCCGCCCCGCGATCCAGCTACGGCGCCCGGAAGTGGAGCCAGGCGTCCTGCGCGCGGGCGACCTGCCCCGCGGTGAACTGGTTGTAACAAGAGTCGTACGAGTAGTCCATGTAGTTGTGGATCGGGTCGAGCCCGGGCGCGGAGCAGGTGTCCTTGCCCTCCGGGCAGCCGTTCGTCGGCACCTTCATCGCAGGCGTGTCGTCGACGAAGTCGCCCTTCGCGTTGCAGCCGCCGAGGAACGTGTGCTCGAGGTTGACCCAGTGGCCGGCCTCGTGCACCAGGGTCATCCCGAGGTCGTACGCGCCCGCGTACTGGTCGGAC
>JANPKC010000009.1:0-3140 GCA_031425855.1 Actinomycetes bacterium
AAGCCGTTCGACCCCGGCAAACAATGCCTGGTCAAGGTCGACCCAGCTCCGGCAGCCGGCATGCTCGGCCACGCGCAATGTCTCGTCGCTCGAGCCGCCATCCCGGCGCACGAGGAGCCAGACCACACCGAGGAGGGCCAGGCCGGCGACTGCCGCAGCGAGTGCGATGAGGGCGGTATCCATGAGGTTGGGCGTGAAGTGGCCGCAGCGGCCGCCTCGTTCTCGCACTCTAATCCGCTTCGGGTCGCAAGGCTATGGTTCGAAACAGGTAAGCTCGTCCGAGCGTCGGTGGTTGTTTGCGGGTCCGTCCCGCGTTCGCTACCATCCGCTGTCCGGTTGGTCAGGGCGTTCCACGAGCCCGGCCGACCGTTGTTGTGTGTGAAGAAGCTCGTCGAGTGATCCGAAGGAGAAGCGTGCCGACCGTCAATCAGCTCGTCCGCAAGGGCCGTACCTCGCCCAAGGCAAAGACGAAGACCCCAGCGCTCCGCGGTGCTCCGCAGAAGCGCGGCGTCTGCACGCGTGTCTACACGACCACCCCGAAGAAGCCGAACTCGGCTCTGCGCAAGGTCGCGCGCGTCCGGCTCACGAACGGCATGGAGGTCACGACCTACATTCCGGGTGAGGGTCACAACCTCCAGGAGCACTCCGTCGTGCTGATCCGCGGCGGCCGCGTCAAGGACCTCCCGGGTATTCGGTACAAGGTGATCCGCGCCGCGCTCGACACGTCCGGTGTTCCGGATCGCAAGCAGGGCCGCTCGAAGTACGGAGCCAAGAGGTCCTAATGCCGCGTCGCGCAGACATCACCCCCCGCGTCCTCGTCGCGGATCCGGTTCACAGCTCCACGCTCGTGACCCAGTTCATCAACGCCGTGATGCTGGACGGCAAGAAGTCGACCGCCGAGCGGCTCGTCTACGACGCGCTCGCGATCGTCTCCGAGAAGTCCGGCAAGAACGCCGTCGAAGCGCTCGAGGCCGCGGTCAAGACCGTCACTCCGGTGCTCGAGGTTCGCTCGCGCCGCGTCGGTGGCGCCAACTACCAGGTGCCGATCGAGGTGCCGCAGCGTCGCGCCCGCACGCTCGCGATCCGCTGGCTCGTCCAGTTTGCACGTGACCGGCGCGAGAAGCACATGGGCGACAAGCTCGCCGGCGAGCTGATGGACGCCGTCAACTCACAGGGCGGCGCCTACAAGAAGAAGGACGACATCTACCGGATGGCGCAGGCCAACAAGGCCTTCGCCCACTACCGCTGGTAAAGGGGACATGAGCACAACAGCCTCACGCATCGCGCTGGACCGCGTCCGCAACATCGGGATCATGGCGCACATCGACGCCGGCAAGACGACGACGACGGAGCGGATCCTCTACTACACGGGCCGCACCCACAAGATGGGCGAGGTGCACGAGGGCGCTGCGACGATGGACTGGATGGCGCAGGAGCAGGAGCGCGGGATCACGATCACCTCGGCGGCGACGACCGCGGAGTGGCGCGACCACAAGATCAACATTATCGATACGCCCGGGCACGTGGACTTTACGGTCGAGGTCGAGCGGAGCCTGCGCGTGCTCGACGGAGCGGTCGCCGTCTTCGACGCCGTCGCGGGTGTCCAGCCCCAGTCCGAGACGGTCTGGCGCCAGGCGGACAAGTACAAGGTGCCGCGGATCGTGTTCATCAACAAGATGGACCGCACCGGCGCCGACTTCTTCGCCTCCGTGCAGTCGATCGTCGACAAGCTTGGCGCCAACCCGGTTGTGATCCAGCTCCCGATCGGTCAGGAGGAGCACCACCGGGGCGTCGTCGACCTCGTCGAGATGAACGCGATCACCTACGAGGACGACCTGGGCGAGAAGTTCAGCGTCGGGGAGATTCCGGCCGAGCTGGCCGAGCAGGCGAGCGAGTACCACCACCTCCTGATCGACGCGATCGCCGAGCACGACGACGAGCTGACCGAGACGTACCTGACCGACGAGTCGCTCGTCACCCCCGAGATGATCAAGCGCGCGCTCCGCGCCGGCACGCTCGCCGACGCGCTGACCCCGGTCGTCCTCGGCTCCGCCTTCAAGAACAAGGGCGTCCAGCCCCTGCTCGACGCCGTGATCGAGTATCTGCCGAGCCCCCTCGACGTGCCGGCCGTCTCGGGGATCGACCCGAAGACGGAGGGCGAGCTGACGCGCGACGCCGATCCGAACGCGCCGTTCGCCGCCCTCGCCTTCAAGGTGATGTCGGACCCCTTCGTCGGCAAGCTGACCTATTTCCGCGTCTACTCCGGCACGCTCAAGGCCGGCGACCGCGTCCTGAACACGACGAACGGCAAGACGGAGCGGATCGGTCGGATCCTGCAGATGCACGCGAACCACCGCGAGGAGCGCGAGGAGATCTGGGCGGGCGAGATCGCCGCGGGCGTCGGCCTCAAGCAGACGACGACGGGGGACACCCTCGCAATCGAGAGCGCCCCGATTGTGCTCGAACGGATGACCTTCCCCGAGCCGGTGATCTCGGTCGCGATCGAGCCGAAGACGAAGGGCGACCAGGACAAGCTGGGCGCCGGGCTCGCGCGCCTCTCGGAGGAGGACCCGACCTTCCGCGTCACCTCGGACGAGGAGACCGGCCAGACGCTGATCGCCGGGATGGGCGAGCTGCACCTCGAGATCATCGTCGACCGGCTGATGCGCGAGTTCAAGGTCGACGCGAACGTCGGCCGGCCGCAGGTCGCCTACCGCGAGACGATCGGCAAGCCCGCCGAGAAGATCCAGGGCCGCTTCGTCCGCCAGACCGGCGGCTCGGGCCAGTACGGCGACGCCGTGATCAACCTGATCCCGCAGGAGCCGGGTGCCGGCTACGAGTTCGCGGACAAGATCGTCGGCGGCAAGATCCCGAAGGAGTACATCAAGCCGATCAACGAGGGGATCATCGAGGCGATGAATTCGGGCGTCCTCGCCGGCTACCCGGTCGTCGACGTCAAGGTGGAGCTGATCGACGGCTCCTACCACGACGTCGACTCGAGCGAGCGCGCCTTCAAGATCGCGGGCTCGATGGCCTTCAAGGAGGCGATGAAGCGCGCCAAGCCGAAGCTCCTCGAGCCGGTGATGAGCGTCGAGGTCGTCACCCCGGAAGACTTCCTCGGCGACGTGATGGGCAACCTG
>JANPKC010000010.1:0-1681 GCA_031425855.1 Actinomycetes bacterium
CCGCAGCGCCCGCGAGGCGCTGGCGCTCGTGACGACGTCGTACGAGCACCACGGCGGCTTCCGCCTGCGGACGCTCTCGGCCTGAACCGACGCAGATGGGCCTCAGGCGGACTTGGGCGAGCGCCAGTCGGCGGCGAGCAGCTCCGCGACCTTCGTCCGCGCGCCGCCGATCGGGATCCGCTCCTGCGCGAGCGAGTCGCGGTCGCGCACGGTGACGGTGTCGTCCTCGAGCGTCTGCTCGTCGATCGTGAGCCCGTAGGGCGTGCCGATCTCGTCCTGGCGGCGGTAGCGGCGGCCGATCGCGCCGTTGTCGTCGTACTCGACGCTGTGGTGCCGGCGCAGCTCCTCGTAGAGCGCGCGCGCCTTCTCGACCATCGCCGTGTCCTTGCCGATCAGCGGCAGGATCGCCGCCTTGACCGGCGCCAGTTGGGGATGGAGCCGCAGGACCGTGCGCTCGCGCTCGCCGACGACCTCCTCGTCGTAGGCGTCGATCATGAACGTCAGCATCGAGCGGTTGACGCCGAGCGCGGGCTCGATCACGTGGGGCACGAACCGCTCGCCGGTGCCGGCGTCGACCCATTCGAGCTTCGTCCCCGACGCCTCCGCGTGCTGGGTCAGGTCGAAGGCGCCGCGGTTTGCAATCCCCTCGAGCTCCGACCAGCCGATCGGGAAGAGGTACTCGATGTCGCTCGTACCGCTGGAGTAGTGCGAGAGCTCGTCGGCGTCGTGCGGCCGCACGCGCAGGTGGCTCTCGCGGACGCCGTAGCGGAGGTGCCACTGCAGGCGGGCGTCGACCCAGTAGCGATACCACTCGTCCGCCTCGGCGGGCGGGACGAAGAACTCCATTTCCATCTGCTCGAACTCGAGCGTGCGGAAGATGAAGTTGCCGGGCGTGATCTCGTTCCGGAACGACTTGCCGACCTGCGCGATCCCGAACGGCGGCTTGCGGCGCGCGATCTGGGCGACGTTCTTGAAGTTGATGAAGATCCCCTGCGCGGTCTCGGGGCGGAGGTAGACGTCGACGCCCGACTCCTCCATCGCGCCGACGCGCGTCTGGAACATCAGGTTGAAGCTGCGCGGCTCGGTCAGGTCGCAGTCCTCGGTCTCGCCGGGCCTCTTGCTCGGCCGCTTGCCGCACTGCTCGGTGTCGAGGTGGTCGGCGCGGAAGCGCTTCTTGCAGAACTTGCAGTCGATCAGCGGGTCGGTGAAGCCGCCGACGTGACCGGACGCCTTCCAGACGTCGGGGTGGAGGATGATCGACGAGTCGAGCGCGACGATGTCGTCGCGCTCGCGCACCATCGCCTCGAGCCAGCGCGCCTTGACGTTGTCCTTCAGCAGGACGCCGTAGTGCCCGTAGTCGTACGAGCTGCCGAGGCCGCCGTAGATCTCGGACGAGGGGAAGACGAAGCCGCGCCGCTTCGACAAACTGACGATCTTGTCCATCGTGACCGCATCGGTGCTCATGAGTCCGCAGAGGCTACCCGGATGACGCCGGCGGTCGTGGCGGCCGAGCGTGCGGGAATCGCCTTCACGCTGCACGAGTACGAGCACGAGGCGGGCGGCGCGTACGGGCTCGAGGCGGCGGAGAAGACGGGCGTCGACCCGGGGCGGGTCTTCAAGACGCTCGTCGTCGCCCAGGACGGCGCGTTGTCGGTGGCGATCGTCCCCGTCGCGGCCCAGC
>JANPKC010000011.1:0-2870 GCA_031425855.1 Actinomycetes bacterium
CCTCTCGAGATCAGGTGCGGCGGGAGCGAAGGCTCCCGCCGCCTCGTCCCGGCCTAGGTCTCGGCCACCCAGGCAAGCGTCCTCGTCGCCAGGCCGTCGAGCGCCCGGACCGCCAGCTCGAGGTGCTCGGGCTTCGTGTCCTCGAGCTTCGTGTGGCTGAGCCCGCGGAGGCTCTGGACGAAGAGCATCACCGTCGGAACGCCGGCGCGCGAGACCTCGGCGGCGTCGTGGAGCGGTCCGCTCGGCAGTTTGTGCGAGGTGCCTGCGACATCGCGAACGGACTCGTCGGCGAAACCGATCAGCGTCTCGTCGAAGAGGATCGGCTCGATCTGCCAGATCCGCCCGTACTCGACCTCCAGACGCTCCTCCGCGGCGAAGCGCTCGCACGCCCCGCGCACCTGCTCCCACATCGACGCGAGCTTGCCGGCGTCGAGGTGGCGCATGTCGAGCAGCTGCTCGGCCGTCTCGACGACGGAGGTGACGATCCCGGGCTTGCAGTTGACGCCGCCGCTCGTGAGCACGGCCCCGTCTCCGACTCGCGCGGCGATCTCGCGCAGCTCGAGCGCGAGCTTGGCCGCCCCGGCGAGCGCGTCGCGTCGCTGGTCCATCGGCGTCGACCCTGCATGGGCGGCCTGGCCGCGCCAGGTGATCCGGTGGCGCTCGACGCCGAACGTGCCGAGCACCGCCCCGAGCGGCAGGTCGAGCGACTCGAGCACCGGCCCCTGCTCGATGTGCAGCTCCAGGTACGCGGCAGCTGTCTCGAGCTGCGACCGCGCCCCGAGCGCCGAGTCGAGCTCGACACCGTGCTCGCGGAGCGCGTCCGGGAGCGCGACGCCGTCTCGATCCTTCAGCTCGCGCAGCTCGTCCTGGTCGGCCATCGAGCCCGCCGCAGCGGACGAGCCGAAGAGCGAGCGGCCGAAGCGCGCGCCCTCCTCGTCGGCCCAGTTGACGAGCCGCACGGTCACGGGCGGCGTGCCCTCCTCGGTGATCCGGCGCAGCACCTCGACCGCGGCGACGACATTGAGGCACCCGTCGAGCCAACCGCCGTTCGGCACCGAGTCGATGTGGCCGCCCATCAGCACCGCGCGCTCCGACTCGCCGCGCAGCGTCCACCACTGGTTGCCGGCCGCGTCGACCTCGTGCTCGAGCGGCAACCCTTCGAGCTTCGCGGCGAGCCATTCCTTCGCCGCCACCCAGGTCGGCGTCCACGCGACCCGCTGGGCGCCGTTCTCGTCGCCGGTCAGCTCGCGCAGCTCGCGAAGCTCGGCCACTGTGCGCGACGGGTCGAGAGGCACGCGCCGATCCTAACGGTGGAGTGTGGTACGAAATACCCGTGTCGAGCGCCGCAGTGGCCCGTCCTGTCGTCGAGCCCCGCCGCGAGGCGCTGCTGCCCGCACTGCGGAACGCCGGCCTCTCGCTGCTCGTCCTCGCCGTGCTCTGCGTCCTCTGGGAGGGGTACAAGTGGATCGGCGAGCGTCTCGAGCTGACGCGGCCCTTCCCCGTCAACGGCCGCACGATGCCCCACGTCTACGACATGGTCGGGCAGCTCTTCGAGCCCTCGCGCCGGAACGGCCCCTTGCTGATCGACGTGCTCCTCGACGCTGCGGCCTTCACGGCGAAGGAGGCCGCGGTCGGCTTCCTGCTCGGCGCCGCGATCGGGTTCGCGATCGCCGTCGTCCTCTCCGAGTCGAAGCTGCTCCAGCGCGGCTTCCTCCCCTACATCGTCGCCTCGCAGACGGTGCCGATCCTGGCGATCGCGCCGATGGTCGTCGTCTGGGTGAACCCCAAGCTGCCCGAGTCGCTCGCCGGCTGGGGCGCGGTCGCGGTGATCGCGGCCTACCTCACCTTCTTCCCGGTGACGATCAACGCGCTGCGCGGGCTCCAGTCGGCCGACCCGCGAGCGGTCGAGCTGATGCGGTCGTACGCCGCGAGCCGCTGGAAGATCCTCTGGAAGCTGCGGATCCCCGCCTCGTTCCCGTTCCTCTTCACGGCGCTGAAGATCGCGGCGCCGGCGGCGGTCGTCGGCGCGATCATCGGCGAGCTGCCCTCGTCGATCCAGGACGGGCTCGCCGGCGCGATCCTCAACTTCAACCAGTACTACATCACGTCGCCCGAGAGCCTCTGGGCCACGAACATCGTCGCCGCCGCGCTCGGGATCCTCTTCTTCGTCGTCGTCGCGCTCGCGGAGCGGCTGCTGGTGCGCCGCGCGCCGGAGAACGTCGCATGAGCGCTGCCGCCGTCTCGGTCACCGGCCTCTCGAAGCGGTTCGAGCGCGGGGACGTGCTCGCGCTCGACCGGATCGACCTGGACGTGCAGCCGGGCGAGTTCGTCTCGCTGATCGGCCCGTCCGGCTGCGGCAAGTCGACGCTGCTGCGGATCATCGGCGACCTGATCCGGCCGACCGAGGGCGACGTCCTCGTCAACGGCAAGATTGCGCACCAGGCCCGGCTCGACCGCGACTACGGAATCGTCTTCCAGGACGCCGTCCTCTACGACTGGCGGACGGTCTCGAAGAACATCGCGCTGCCGCTCGAGATGGCCGGCTGGGATCGGAGACGGCGCGAGACCCGGGTGCAGGAGATGCTGGAGCTCGTCGAGTTGACCGGCTTCGAGAAGCACCACCCGTGGCAGCTCTCGGGCGGCATGCAGCAGCGCGTCTCGATCGCGCGGGCGCTGTCGTTCGATCCTGACCTGCTTCTGATGGACGAGCCCTTCGGCGCGCTCGACGAGATCGTGCGCGACAGGCTCAACGAGCAGCTGCTGACGCTCTGGAAAGCGACCGGCAAGACGGTCCTCTTCGTCACGCATTCGATCCCCGAGGCGGTGTTCCTCTCGACGCGCATCGTGGTGATGTCGCCGCGCCCCGGGCG
>JANPKC010000012.1:0-1695 GCA_031425855.1 Actinomycetes bacterium
CGACGCGCGTCGCTCGATCGGCTCCTTGCCACGCACGTCGAGGATCAAGGTGGTGGACGTGAGCACGACGCCCGCGCCGATCACCGCCGCCTTGCCGATGCGCACGCCCTCGACGATGACCACGCGCGAGCCGATGAACGCGCCGTCCTCGACGATCACGGGGCGCGCCCCCGGCGGCTCGAGGACGCCACCGATTCCGACGCCGCCCGCGAGGTGAACGTCGCGGCCGATCTGCGCGCAGGAGCCGACGGTCGCCCAGGTGTCGACCATCGAGCCGCTGCCCACGTGGGCGCCGATGTTGACGTAGCCGGGCATCAGGACGACCCCCTCGGAGAGGAAGGAGCCGTAGCGGGCGACGCCCGGAGGCACGATCCGGACCCCGTGCGGCGGCACCTTCAAGGGGATCTTGTCCTGGAAGGAGAACGGCCCGACCGTCATCGGCTCGACCTTGCGGAGGCGGAAGTACTCGAGGATCGCTTCCTTCGCCTCGACGTCGACGATCCAGTCGTCGCCCTGCTTCGTTGCGATCCGCCGCTCGCCCTTGTCGAGGGCCTCGACGATCTCGAGCGCGAGCTCAGGCGTCACAGCACGTGCTCCAGGATCGCGACGGCGCGAACGCACTCCTCCTCGGAGGGAACGAGCGCGACGCGGAAGTAACCCTCCCCGGCGGCGCCGAGATAGGAGCCGGGCGCGACGAGGACGCCGTGCTCGAGCAACCGCTCTGCGAACGACTCCGACGAGTCGCCGTCGGGCACCGCGGCCCAGAGGTACATGGTCGCCTCCCGCCCGGGAACGCGGATGCCCTTGCGCTCGAGGAGGTCGAGCAGGAGCGCGCGCTTGCGGCCGTACCGCGCGCGGGTCTCCTCGACGTGCTCCTCGTCTCCCCACGCGACGACGGACGCGCGCTGGACGAACTCCTGCGGCGCCGTCCCGACGGTGGGGCGAAACGCCTTCAGCGCCGCGATCAGCGCCGGGTCGCCGGCCGCGAAGCCGCTGCGGTAGCCGGTCATCGAGCTGCGCTTGGAGAGGGTGTTGAAGACGACGACGTTCGTCCGGTCCGCGAGCTCCAGCGCCGAGACCGGCGGCTCGTCGAACCAGAGCTCGGTGTAGGCCTCGTCCGACGCGATCACGAACCCATGCTCCCGCGCGAGCGCCGCCAGGCGCTTGTAGAACGAGAGCGGCGCCGTCACGCCGGTGGGGTTGTTCGGGTAGTTGACCCAGAAGACCGCGAGGCGCGACCAGGTCTCGCCGTCGATCGCATCGAGATCGGGGAGGAAGCCGTGGTCCTCCAGCAGCGGCAGCGGCAGCGGCCGGGCGTGGGCGAAGAGGGCGCCGCGCTCGTAGACGGGGTAGCCGGGATCGGTGTAGGCGACCGTGTCGCGCGTGCCGTCCGCGTCGACGACCGCGAGCGCGAACGTGAAGATCGCCTCCTTGCTCCCGAGCGTCGGGATGATCTCCGTGTCCGGGTCGAGTGCCGTCCCGAAGCGCCGCTCGACCCAGGCAGCGATCGCCTCGCGCAGCTCGGGGAGGCCGACGGCGGCGGGGTAGCCCATCCGCTCGCGAAGGCCGTCCACCAGCGCCTGGCGGATCCTCGGGTCGGTCGGCTCGCGGGGGTCGCCCATCCCGAAGTCGATCACCTCGATCCCGCGGTCGCGCACGCGTTGCGCGGCCTCGTTCAGGCGCACGAACGGGTAC
>JANPKC010000013.1:0-7637 GCA_031425855.1 Actinomycetes bacterium
GCTTGCTCCGTCATGGTCGACACCAGCTTCTCCGGTAGCGGTTGCGGATAAAGATCGCGAATGCGTTCAGCGTCAGCAGGATCGCGAGCAGGACGATGATCGAGGCGGCCGCGAGCAGCTTGAACTCCGCCTGCGGCAGCCGGAGGAAGCTGTAGATCTGGATCGGCAGCGCGGTGAACGGCCCCAGGATCGTCGGGTCGAACGAGATGTAGGTGACCGCGCCGATCATGATCAGCGGCGCCGTCTCGCCGATCGCGCGCGAGAGCGCGAGGATCGAGCCGGTCGCGATCCCGGGGATCGCCGCCGGCAGAACCTGGCGCGAGACGACCTGCCACTGGGTCGCGCCGAGGGCGTAGGCGCCCTGTCTGATCGAGTCGGGCACAGAGCGGATCGCCTCGCGCGCCGCGATGATCACCGTCGGCAGCACGAGCAGCGTCAGGATCATCGCGCCCGCGAGCAGCACCCGCCCGAGCCCCAGCCCGCGGACGAGGAACGCGAGCCCGAGGATGCCGTAGACGATCGACGGAACGGCGGCGAGATTCTGGATGTTGATCTCGAGCAGCTTGTTGTACCAGCGCGTCTTGTCGGCGTACTCCTCGAGGTAGATCGCGGTGAAGACGCCGATCGGGACGACGAAGAGCAGGAGCAGGATCCCGATGTAGAGGGTGGCGATGATCGCGGGTCGCGCGCCGGCGATCTCCGGGTCGGACGAGGGCGGGTTCGTCAGCAGCGCCATGTCGAGATAAGGCAACCCGTCCCGGAAGACGTCGACGAGCAGGACGACGAGCATCAGGAAGCCGACGAAGAGGGAGAAGAGGAGCAGGCCCTTGAAGAGGCCCCCCTTGAGCGCACGCGAGATCGTCATTCGTACACCTCGCGGTACTTGCGCACGAGCCGGATCGCGAACACGTTCATGATCAGCGTCAGCACGAAGAGGGTCGCGCCGACCGCGAAGATGGTCTTGTACTCGATCGACCCGGTGGGGACGTCGCCGGCGCCTGTGGCCGCGATGAAGGCGGTCATCGCCTCGGCTGCCTGGCGCGGGTCGAAGGACAGGTTGGGCTGCTGGCCCATGGCGACGAGCACGATCATCGTCTCGCCCACGGCGCGCGAAATCGCGAGGACGAAGGAGGCGACGATCCCGGAGACGGCAGCGGGGACCACGATCCGCGTCGCCACCTGCACCTTGGTCGAGCCGAGCGCGTAGGCGCCGTCGCGGAGGTCGCGCGGGACGGCGCCCATCGCGTCCTCGGAGAGAGACGCAACGGTCGGCATCAGCATCACGCCCATCACGAGGCCCGCGGAGAGCGTGTTGAAGATGTCGACCTGGATTCCCAGGTCGCGCAGCAGCGGCGTCATGAAGGTGAGCGCGAAGTAGCCGAAGACGATCGTCGGGATCCCGGCGAGCATCTCGAATGCCGGCTTCAGGATCCCGCGGGTGCGGGGCGAGGCGTACTCGCTCAGGTAGATCGCCGCGCCGAGTCCGAACGGCATCGCCACCGCGCTCGCGATCCCGGTCACGAGCAGCGTGCCGCCGATGAGCGGCAGCACCCCGAAGTGAGCAGGCTCGAAGAGCGGCGCCCAGTTCCGGCCCGTGAGGAAGTCGACGATCGAGATCTCCCGGAAGAACTCGAAGGCGGGCGCGAACAGGGCGAGCACGATCCCGACGGTCGTCGCGACCGAGATCAGCGCGCAGACGAAGAGGACGCCCTTGACGACGTCCTCTCCGATCCGTCGGCGCTTGGCGCGGAGCTGCAGCTCCGCGCCCACCGTCACGTCTCGTGTTGCCAAGCTACGAACCTACCGCGGCCTCGAGATCGGCGTTCGCCTTCTCGATCTGCTCGGTGGTGAGCGGGACGAACTGGGACGCCTCTGCTATCTCGGTCTCGTTCTCGATCAGGTAGCGGACGAAGGCCTCCACCTCGGGGCGCTCGAACGATTCCTGCTTCGCGTAGATGTAGAGCGGCCGCGCCAACGGCTTGTAGGTGCCGGTCTGGGCGTTCTCGACACTGGGCGCGACACAGCCGTCGCCGCCGTCGATCTCGACCGCCTTCAGCGTGTCCTGGTTCTCCTCGTAGAAGGAGAAGCCGAAGTAGCCGAGGCCGCCCTTCTCGCCCGAGACGCCGATGACGGTGTTGTTGTCGTCCTCGCTCGCCGAGTAGTCGGAGCGACTCGCACCCTCCTCGCCGTTGATCTCGTCGGTGAAGTAGTCGAAGGTGCCGGAGTCGGTGCCGGGGCCGAAGAGCGACAGCTTCTCGTCGGGGAACGCCGGGTCGATGTCCTTCCAGCTCTTCGCCTTCGAGTCCGGCCCCCAGACCTTCGCGAGCTGGTCGACGGTGAGGCAGGTGACCCAGTCGTTCTCGGCGTTGACGACGACCGTCAGGGCATCGTTCGCGACCTGGAACTCGACGTGCTCGACGCCGGCGTCGGCGCAGATCTGCTCCTCCTCGTCCTTGATCGGGCGGGAGGCATTGGAGAGGTCGGTCTCGCCGCGGCAGAACCGCTCGAAGCCGCCGCCGGTGCCGGAGACGCCGACCGTCACCTGGACGTCCGGGTTCTCCCGCTGGAAGCGCTCGGCGGCCGCAGTCGTGAAGGGGCCGACGGTGCTGGAGCCGTCAGCCTGGATCCGGCCGGAGAGGTCGCTGCCGCCGGTACCGGTGGCCTCGGTCGTCGTGCCGGTCGTCTCGTCGCCCCCGCGGCCGTCGCCGCCGCAGCCGGCGAGCAGGGCGAGCGCGGCGAGCAGGAGCGCAATTCTCGTGATCGTTTTCGCTGTATTCGTCATGGCGGGAGTCTTCCAAGCGCGCGGCGCGGCCGGGGATGCGGGCTGGTGAAGATCTGGTGAAAGGATGGTGAACCCCGCTAGCGGCGAACGGGGAACGAGCAGCGGATCTCGAGCCCCCTCCCCCGGCCACCGTGTGCCTCGACCGTGCCGCCCGCCGAGGCGACGACGTGCTTCACGATCGCGAGGCCGAGGCCGGTGCCGCGGGAGCCACGCGAGCGGTCGGCGCGGTAGAAGCGCTCGAAGAGGCGCGGCAGGTCCGCCTGTTCGACGCCCGCCCCGTCGTCGACGACGCGCAGCACGACGACGCCGTTCTCGCGGTGCACGGAGAGCGTCGCGCTGGCACCGGGGCCGGCGTAGCGAATCGCGTTCTCGGCCAGGTTGCGCGCGACGACGCCGAGCATGCGCGGGCGCACCTCGGCCGTCGCGCCGTCCTCCCCCTCGACGTGCAGCGCAACGCCCGCGCGGGCGGCCTGCTCGGCCAGCTCCGCGGCGACCTCGCGCAGCACGGGCAGCACCGGCTCCGCCCCGAGCGAGACGACGCGGGTCCCCGACTCGAGCTCGGCCAGGAAGAGCACCTCGTCGATCAGCTCCCGGATCGCGTCGACCTCGCGGCGCGCCTGGTCGACGAGCGCCGGCACGTCCTCTCCGGGGAGCCCGGCGAGCTCGAGCAGCGAGAGCAGCCGCGCAAGCGGCGTCCGCAACTCGTGCGACACCGCGGCGGTGAAGCCCGAGCGCAGCTCCTCGTAGGCGGCGAGGTCGCCTGCTTCGGAGAAGTAGACGAGCCGCTCGGTGCGACCGGCGACGGTGTACGGGAAGACGAGCGGGATGCGGCCGCCCTCGCCGCGAAGGAGCTCCTCGGCCAGCACCTCCCCCTCGCGCACGCCCTTGAGGGCCTGGCGGGCGCGCCGGCTCGCCGCGACGACACGACCCTCGTCGTCCAGGACGACGACCGCCTCGCGGCTCTCCTCGACGACCATCCTGCCGCGCAGCGCCTCGCGATCCATGCGCCGGTTCTAACAGACGGCCGTTCACCATCCCGTTACCACTCGTTCACCCACCGGCCCCGCGGCTGCCCTGCATGATGGAGCCGTGCCGAAGGTGCTGATCATCGAAGACGACGACGTCATCGCCCAGGGGATGGCGCGACACCTGACCGCGGCCGGCTTCGACGCGGTCGGCGTGGCGAACGGCGAGACCGGGCTGGCCCGGCTCCGCTTCGAGCAGCCGGACGTCTGCGTGCTCGACCTGATGCTCCCGGGCATCGACGGCTGGCGCGTGATCGAGCAGGCGCGCGGCGAGGGGATCGGCACGCCGATCGTCGTCGTCAGCGCACGCGGCACCGAGCACGACCGGATCAACGCGCTCGAGCTCGGCGCGGACGACTACCTCGTCAAGCCCTTCTCGATGAAAGAGCTTGCGGCGCGTGTCGCAGCGGCGGCCCGCCGCGGCACGCGCGCGCAAGAGCCGAAGCGCGGAGACGAGATCGAGGTCGAGGAGCTCCGCCTCGACCCGCGCAACGTGCAGGCCTACGTCGACGGCCAGAGCGCCGAGCTGACACCCACCGAGTTCCGGCTCCTCTACGCGCTCGCGCTCGACCGTGGCCGGGTGCTGACGCGCGACGAGCTGCTGCAGCGGGTCTGGGGCCGCCGCGCCTCGCACCGCGACCGCACGGTCGACGTCTTCGTCCGCAAGCTGCGCGAGAAGGTGGACACCCGCGCGCCGCGGCATACGTTCATCCAGACGCGCTACGGCGTCGGCTACAAGCTCGATCCCGCGCCGAAGTAGCTACGCGCCGACGTACAGGATCACGAGCGAGCCGCCGGGGATGCTCGCGCCGGCCGCGGGAGTCTGCGAGCCGATCGGGCTCTCGTTGCGCACCTGGCCGTTCAGGTTGAGCGCGAGCACCTCGAAGCCCGCCTGCTCGAGCGACCGACGCCCCTCGTCCTGACGGCGTCCGACGACGTCCGGGACGGCGGCCGCGGCTGCGGGGCTCGGGCCGGTGGAGACGTTCAGCTGGACGGTGTCGCCGCGCTTGCGCTCGGTGCCGGCGGGCTGCGCCTGGGCGATCACCCTGCCCTGCGGCTCGTCGGACGGGACGTACTTCACGGAGGCCTTGAGCCCCTCGTCGGCGAACGCCTTCGCCGCCTCGGCGAGCTCCTGGCCGACGACGTCGGGGACGGTGGCGGGCCGAGCGGCGGTCGTCGTCGGCTGCGTCGTCGCGGGCGGCGGCGCGGTGGTCGCCGGAGGCTGCGTGGTCGTCTCGCCGGGCGCCTGCGCGACATTGAGGCGCACGGTCGCGCCCGTCTTCGCCTGCTTGCCGGCGACCGGGCTCTGCGCGACGACCGTGCCGCTCGGCTGGTCGGACGGCACCCCGACGAGGTTGACCTCCAGCCCTGCGTCGCGGAGCGTCGCCGTCGCCTGCGAAGACGTCGTGCCGACGACATCGGGCACCGACACGGGCTTGCCGCCCTTCGAGACCGTGAGCGCGACCGCCGAGCCTTCCTTCAGGTTCGAGCCCGCCTTCGGCTCCTGCGAGACGACGAGGCCTGCCTTCCTGTCGGAGAACGCCTGGGTCACGTCGGCTTCGAAACCGGCCTCGGTCAGATCGGCGACCGCCTCGGCCTCGGTGCGGCCGACCACGTCGGGGACCGTCTCGCGCGGCGGCCCGGTCGACACGACCAGCCGGACGTCGGCGCCCTCGTCGACCTCGGAGCCGGGATCGGGGCTCTGCGCGATCACGACGCCCTGCGGCTTCGCGCTCGCCTGCCGTGTCGTCCGCGGATCGAGCCCGGCGTCGCGGACCTCGGCCTCGGCGCGCTCCTGCTGCAACCCGGTCACGGCCGGCACGGTCGACTCGTCCTGCTGGGCGAAGTAGAGGTAGGCGCCGATCCCGCCGAGCACGGCGACCAGCAACGCGAGCAGCCCGGGCCAGATCTTCGGCATCCGGCGGCGCTGCACGACTTCGGTCTCCTCGACCACGACCGGTTCCTCGACGACGACGGTCTCGGGGCCCCAGCCCTCGGAGATGACGGTCTCGTCGTTCGCGGGGTCGTGCGCTGGGTCGTGCGGATCGCGGGGCGGCGGCTCGGCCATGCGTCACCTCTTTCCCTGACTCGCAGTTCTCACGCCTCGTAGACTCCCGGCTCGTAGACTCGGAGCGTGAGCCCGGACGCGTATCGCACCGCGGACGAGCGCTTCGAGGGGCTGCCGGGCTACGACTTCGAGCCGCGCTATTTCGTGCAGGGCGGGCCCGAGCAGGACGGGCTGCGCATGCACTACCTCGACGAGGGCGCCGGCCCGGCCGTCCTGCTCCTGCACGGCGAGCCGACGTGGTCGTACCTCTACCGGAAGATCATCCGGGAGCTCGTGCCCGCCGCCCGCGCGATCGCGCCGGACTACTTCGGCTTCGGGCGCTCGGACAAGCCGCTGCGCGTCGAGGACTACTCCTACGACTTCCACGTCCGGTCGATCGCCCGGCTGGTGGAGGAGCTCGATCTCCGCGACGCGACCGTCGTCGTCCAGGACTGGGGCGGCCCGGTCGGGCTCCGGCTCGCGGTCGAGAACCCGGACCGGATCGGGAGGCTCGTGATCATGAACACGGGCATCGGCGGTGGGCGGCCGCCGTCGCAGGAGTGGCTGCGGTTCCGCGACTGGCTGCGCCGCCTCGGCACGGATGTCGACCCGGGCCGGCTCGTCCAGATCTCGGCCGTGCAGCCGATTGCCGACGACGTCGTCGAGGCGTACAGCGCCCCGTGGCCGGCCCCGGAGTCGAAGGCCGGCATCGTCGCCTTCCCCGACCTCGTGCCGATCTCGCCGGATCATCCCGACCTCGCCGCGCACATGGCGGTGCGGAACCAGCTCGCCCGGTGGGATCGCCCGGCGCTCGTCCTCTTCTCCGACTCCGACCCGATCTTCGCGCCGAGTGTCGCGGAGCGGATCGCGGCGCACATCCCGGGCGCCGGCGAGCCGGAGATCGTCGCCGGCGCAGGCCACTTCCTCCAGGAGGACCAGGGCGAGCTGATCGGCCGCCGCATCGCCCGGTTCGTCGCCTGACCCGTCCGAAGCGGACGGCTCTTTCGCAACAATTCCGCAACTCTTCGTCCACAACTGTCCACGCGGGACAGTCCGAGGGTCAGACCTTGTTCGGAACGGACTGGGCGCTGTCGGGCGCGGGCCCGGCCTCCACCTCGAAGTGCGGCAGCCACCCGAGCCAGCGGGGCAGGTACCAGTTGCGCTCGCCGAGGAGCTCCATCGCCGCCGGCACGAGCACGGAGCGGATCACCGTCGCGTCGAGCAGCAGCGCCACCGCGACCCCGAAGCCCATCTGCTGGAACATCACGAGCTCGCCCGTCGCGAAGCCGGCGAAGACGACGATGATGATCAGCGCTGCGCCCGTGATCAGCCGCGCGGTCGTACGCACGCCGAACGAGACGGCCTCGCTCGAGTCCCCGGTCTGCGTGTACCGCTCGCGGATCCGGCTGAGCAGGAAGACGTGGTAGTCCATCGAGAGCCCGAAGAGGACGGAGAAGAGGAAGAGCGGTAGCCACGCCTCGATCGCGTCGACGTGCGGGAACCCGAAGAGCTCGTTGCCGATGCCCTTCTGGAAGACGAGCACGATCAGCCCGTAGGCGGCGCCGACCGAGAGCAGGTTGAGCACGATCGCCTTCGCCGGAACGACGATCGAG
The DNA here is from genome assembly GCA_031425855.1 of Actinomycetes bacterium. Lineage (GTDB taxonomy): Bacteria > Actinomycetota > Thermoleophilia > Gaiellales > Gaiellaceae > Gaiellasilicea. The sequence goes on from JANPKC010000013.1 coordinate 7,468, forward strand.
CGGAACGCAATCGTCAGGAGAATGAAGCTGAAGCCGAGCACGAACAGGAACACGATCGGCAGCCAGCCCTCCATCAGCTCGCGGTAGTCGAGGATCTCGGCCGTCTCGCCGGTGACGTAGACCTCGACGCCGGTGCCGCCGAGCGCCTGCGGCACGAGGTCCGACCGGAG
>JANPKC010000014.1:0-3431 GCA_031425855.1 Actinomycetes bacterium
CGCCAGCTCATCAGCACGATCAGGAGCGCGCCGAGGAGCAGGATCCGCGTCACGCTCGGCTCCGCGACCAGCCGGTTCTCCCAGACGAACGCGGCCAGGTAGAGCGTCGGCACGAGCAGGGCCGTCCGCCAGCGCCCCCGCAGCTCGGAGAGCGCGAGCAGCGCCACGATCAGGAGGACGAAGCCCGCATTGCCGAGGTGGGTCGAGTTCGCGGGATGGACGACCCAGCCGTCGAGCAGGCCGGCGAAGCGCCCGCCCTCGATCGACCCGGAGGTCCACTCCGGCCTGATCGCGTCGGTGAGCCGGTACGCGACGACGCCGAAGACGATCGTGCCGGCGGCGACGAGCGCGAGCTTGGCCCAGGGCCGCAGCAGCGCCAGCAGGCCGAGCCCGATCGCGACGTAGAAGAGGGCCCGCGCGTTGCCGGGGTCGCGGAGCAGCTCGAGCGAGACGTTGATCGTGATCGCGCCGATCACGACGCCGGGGATGCTGCCGGCGCCGCCGAGGATGACCATCGCGTAGACCGTGATCAGGAGCGGCAGGTCGAAGTTGCCCGGAAAGACGCCGAGCTGCACCGACGCGAAGATCGTCCCGGTCAGCCCCGCCGTCGCCGCCCCGAACATGAACGCGAGCAGCTTCAGCCGGTTCACCGGCATGCTCATCAGCTCGGCCGCGAGCGGATCCTCCCGCACCGCGCGCCACGCCCGCCCGGTGCGCGACTGGTTGATGAACTGCAGCGCGACGACGACGACCGCGAAGACGCCGAGCGAGAGCCAGAGATAGCTCCGGGTCGTGCCGAACTCGTAGCCGAAGAGGCTGATCGGGTCGATGTCGGTGACGCCGTTCGGGCCGCCGGTGAAGTCGGTCGCGCCCGCGTTCCACGGCAGCCGGATCGAGTCCGCGTTCGTCGCCAGGACGACGAAGATCTGCGCGAAGAAGAGCGTCACGATCGCGAGGTAGTCGCCGAGCAGGCGCCGCGAGGGCAGGCCGAGCAGGAGGCCGAGCACCGCCGACGAGACGATCACGAGCGGGATCGCGAGCTCGGCCGGCAGGTGGACGCCGAACTGCTCCGAGGAGAGCAGCGCGTACATGTAGGCGCCGAAGCCGTAGAAGGCGATGAAGCCGAGGTCGAGCAGGCCCGCCCAGCCGACGACGACGTTCAGGCCGAGCGCGAGCAGCGCGAAGAGGACGGTGTTGACCGCGACGCGGATCACGTAGTCGGAGTCGGAGACGAGCGGGACGAGCGACGAGAGGAGGACGGCCCCCGCGAGCAGCAGCCACCAGGGCAGCCGCTCGGCCCGCGCGATCAGCGGCGCGAGCGGCCCGCCGCGCAGGCCCGAGCGCTCGCCGTGGCGCGCGACCCACTCGTCGACGCCGATCTTGGGGCCTTCGGGGGTTCCTGGGGTCTCGCTCATACCTTCTGGATGTCAGCCTTCCCGAGCAGGCCGCTCGGCCGGATCAGCAGGATCACGATCAGGATCGAGAAGACGAAGACGTCCTGGAACGTCGAGGAGACGTAGCCCGTGATGAACGCCTCCGCGAGCCCGATCAGAAGGCCGCCGAGCATCGCCCCCGGGATCGACCCGATCCCGCCGACGACCGCGGCGGTGAAGCCCTTCAGCCCCGCGATGAAGCCCATCAGGTGGTAGACCTTGTAGAAGACGAGACCGACCATGACGCCGGCCGCCCCCGCGAGCGCGGAGCCGATGAAGAAGGTCGCCACGATCACCCGGTCGACGTCGATTCCCTGCATCGCGGCCGCCTCCCGGTCGTACGCGGTCGCGCGCATCGCCTTGCCGAGCCGCGTGCGCGAGACGAGCAGCGTCAGCCCGATCATCAGCGCGAAGGCGGTCAGGATCACCGTGATCCGGACGACCGAGATGTTGAGCGGCCCCCAGTGGATGCCGGTCGCGAGGTCGATGTACTCGTACGTCTCGTAGCTGCGGAAGTCGGCGCCGAAGAGGAGGAGCGCGGTCGACTGGAGGAAGAAGGAGACGCCGAGCGCGCTGATCAGCGGCGCGATCCGCGGCGCGTTCCGCAACGGCCGGTAGGCGAAGCGCTCGATCGCGACCCCGAGCAGCCCCGAGCCGAGCATCGCCACCGCGAGCATCATCACGATCAGCGCAACGACGTTGATCGAGAGCCCGAGCGCGCCCCCGAAGACGCTGAGGATGCCGAAGCCCGCGAACGCGCCCATCATGTAGACCTCGCCGTGGGCGAAGTTGAGCAGCTTCAGGATCCCGTAGACCATCGTGTAGCCGAGCGCGATCAGGGCGTAGACGCTCCCGAGCGTGAGGCCGTTCACGAGTTGCTGGACGAAGAAGTCCCAGTCCACGGCCGTGACCCTCTCAGAAATCGGTGCTCTGGTCTTGGGAGGCGGGCCGACCCTTCAAGGGTCTTTGCGCGGAGGGGGATCTGCTCCTGCAGATCCCCCTCCTTGCGCCGATAGGTCAGCCGACCAGCGTCTTCTTGCCGCCGGCTCCGAGCTTGAAGATGTAGAACTTCGCGCCCTTGACGTCGCCCCGGGCGGTGAACTGCAGGTTGCCGCCGAGGATCGTCTTCGGGAGCAGCGTCGCCTTGAGCTGCTTCTGCACCTCTGCCCGGGTGGCGTTGCCGTCCGCGCAGGCCTTCTTGATGGCGGCGATCGCCGCCTGGGTCGCCACGTAGCTCGGCGGGCCGAAGTTCGAGACGAACTTCTTCCCGTAGCCGCGGATGAAGGCGGCATTCCCCGCGATCCCGCGGATGTCCGGCGCGAACGCCGAGACGTACGAGCCCGGGAGCTTGAAGTCGCCGGAGTCGAGGCCGTCCGAGCCGAAGATGATCGCCCTCTTGCCCTGCTCCTTCATCTGCTGCCCGAAGATCTGGCCGTTGGCCGCGATCTGCCAGGGCAGGTAGACATGCGTGACGTCGTCGCCGATCTTCGAGACGAGCGACGAGAAGTCGGTCACCTTCTGGTTGACCGAGTTCCGCGTCACCTTGACGCCGCCGGCCCGCAGGTTCGCCTGCACGCCGTTCGCCAGCGGCTTCGAGTACGCCGTCTGGTCGTCGACGATGAAGACGTGCTTCGCCTTCAGCACCTGGCGGAGGTACTTCGCCGTCGTCGGCGCCTGGACGCTGTCGTTCGGGACGACCCGGAAGAAGTTCGGGATCGAGCCGTTCGTCAGCGACGTGCGGGTGGCCGAGCCGGAGATGAACGGCAGGCGCTGTGCCTTCTTGAAGATCGGCGCCACCGCGAGGACCTCCTGGCTCCCGGCCGGGCCCACGACTGCGAGCACGCTCGCGTCCGCGTGGAGCTTCGTGCCGGTGGTCGAGGCCTGTGCCGGGTCGAGCTGGGTGTCCTGCTGCGAGAGCTTGATCTTCCCGCCGCCGAGCTTCCGGATCGCGTACTGCGCGAAGCCGAGCTGCTCCTTGCCGATGAAGGCCGCGTCGCC
>JANPKC010000015.1:0-14035 GCA_031425855.1 Actinomycetes bacterium
CGCGGCCGAGTCGCTTGCGAAGGGGGCGCCGCTGACGAGCGTGGGCTACGGCTACTCGAGCCGCGCGGCAGACGGCAGCTTCGTGTACGACGGGCTGCGGCGCGCAGCCGACTCGCCGCTCGTCCGCGTCGGCAAGTCGACGCTCGTGCTCTCGACCCGCACCGCCGGCCCCTGCCTCGGCGACTCCGGCGGGCCGCAGCTCGCCGGGAGCACGGCGCTCTCCGTGACCTCGGTCGGCTCGAAGGACTGCACCGGCCAGGCAGAGGGCTACCGCCTCGACACGGCGGGCGCGCGCGCCTTCCTCGGCGGCTTCGTCGCGCTGCCGTAACGCCGGGAGGGGCGGCGCCGTTGTAGCGACATGGAGATGTTGCTCGCCGCGCTACTCGTCCTGATGATCCCGGGGCTCCTGACGTACCTCGTGCCCGAGCGCGAGACGGCGCAGGACTAGCGTCCGCACGCTTCCGGCGACTCGCCCTCGCAGCAGCCGAGCTTGAACCGGCAGCGCGGGCACTGCCACGTGCCGTGGCGCCACTCCATCGAGGCGCTGCAGCGGAGGCAGCGCTCGACGGTCGGCGCGGGCGTGATCTTCTCGCTCACGGCTCCAAGCGTAGGAACGGCCCCGGACGGGGCCGCGAGCGGGTACGCAACGGGCGCCCACGTGGGGCGCCCGGGAAACGTCGTCTTAGAGAAGCCAGGCGAGGAGCAGGATGACGACGATGAGCGTGATGAGTCCGCCACCGATGTACATTCGGGCCTCCTGTATGCAGTTGACGTAGGTACAACGGCCTTCCCGTTTCGCGGGTTACGGGAGAACCGGCTCGCTACGATGCGCCCGCCACGGCGCCGTGGCCGAGTGGTTAGGCAGAGGCCTGCAAAGCCTCGCACACCAGTTCGATTCTGGTCGGCGCCTCTCCCTAGACGTCGAGGACGAAGTCGAAGGTGGCGAGCCGCCGCCCGTTCGAGAGCCGCCAGCGCTTGACGACGCAGTCTGTGTCGAAGATCGAGTCGCTGCGGTTGCCGGCGACGCCGGGGAAGAAGAGCTGCGTCGTCAGGACGGGCTCTCGCGGCGCTTGCACCTTCACGTGGATGTGCTTCGTCCGGCCCGGATAGAGGCCCGGGACGACGGTGAACAGCCCGTACTGGCCCTTCGCGTTCGTCAGCTGGTGGCCGCGGAAGCGGTAGCCGCTGTTGTCGTAGACCCCGCGCGCGCTCGCCTGCCAGAAGTCGATCAGCGCGTTCGGGACCGCCTTACCGGCGGTCGTCAGCACCCGGCCGGTGAGCGTGAGCCGCGTACCGGCGGAGCCGGCCGGGACGATCGAGCGCCGCTTCGGCGAGTTGGGAGTGAAGTAGGGGCCCTCGGTCAGCTCGGGTGTCGGATCGTCGTCCGCGTCGTAGACGGCCGGGGTCGCCGCCAGCGCGGGAGGGGAGAGGAGATCGGCTCTGTCAGCGATCGCGGCGAGCGGCGGCAGGACGAGGCCGAGCTCGAGGAGCCGGCGGCGGGTGAGTTGTCTCTCGATGTCGGTCATGCGGAGAGCCTGCCTCACCGAGATGAGAGCGGCCTAAGATCGAAGGCGATGCCGGCCGGAGACCTCGAGCTGCTCGGAGCGGGGCGCGAGGCGGAGATCTACGCCTGGGGCGACGGGCGTGTGCTCCGGCTCGCGCGCGACGCCGGCCACGTGGCGATGATCGACCGGGAGGCGCTGGCGCTGGCGGCGGCGCACGCGGCAGGAGCATCCGTCCCGGCCGTTCACGAGCGCGTCACGGTGGAGGGACGCCCCGGGCTCGTCCTCGACCGCGTCGACGGCGTCGACCTGCTCGAGCGGGTCGGCAGCCGGCCGTGGACACTCTGGTCAGTGGGCGCCGTGCTGGGAGCCGAGCACGCGGCGCTGCACCGGATCGAGGCGCCGGCCGGGCTGCCGCCGCTGTCCGAGGAGCTGCGGCGCCGGCTCGCGTCGGAGCTCGTGCCGCCGGACGTCCGCGAGCGGGCGCTCGACCGGCTTCGGCGGCTGCCGGACGGCGACCGGCTCCTCCACGGCGACTTCCACCCGGGGAACCTGCTCCGCACCAGGGCCGGCTACGTCGCGATCGACTGGACGAACGGGACGAGCGGCGACCCCGCGGCCGACGTGGCGAGGACGATCCTGCTCGCCGGCGGCGGGCCGCCGGCGGACGACGTGCCGGCCGTCGTGCGCAGAGTCGCTCCTCTCGCCCGCAGGCTGCTCGTGCGTGGCTACCTCCGTGCGTACGCGCGCGAGCGCCCGCTCGATCGCGAGCTCGTCGCCGGCTGGCTCCCCGTCTGGGCCGCCGCGCGCCTCTCCGAGGACATCGAGGCCGAGCGGGCATTCCTGCTCGAGCAGGCTCGCTGACTACTTGTCGGCGATGCGCTCGGTGACGTAGGCCGCCACGTTCGAGATCTGCTCCTGCGAGAGCGTGTCCTTGAAGGCGGGCATGCCGCCGCCGCCGTTCGTGACCTGCCCGCGCACGCGCGCCGCGTCCATCGCCTGCTCGTTGCCGACGAGGTTCGGGCCGCCGTTCGCGCCGGAGCCGTCGAGACCGTGGCAGCCGGCGCAGTTGTCCGCCCAGACGGCCTCGCCTGCAGCCGCGTCGCCATCGGCCTCGTCGGTCGGCTCGTTCGGGGTCTGGCCGGCGTGCCCCGTCCCCTCGCCCTCGCCGGCCGCGGAGACCTCGTCCATCGTGCCGTCGAGCGAGAACAGCCAGAGGTTGTCCCCGTGCTTCGTCGCGGCGAGGGCGTTGCCGCCGGCGAGGAAGGCGAGGTACTGGGTGCCGTCCTGCTCGAACACGGTCGCGGTCGTGTTCGCGCCGGCGCCGGTCTGGAAGCTCCAGAGCGGGCCTTCGCCGGTCTCCGCGTTGTACGCCTCGAGCTGGCCGCCGTTGCGGCCGACGAAGACGAGATTGCCGCCGGTCGTGACCGAGCCCGAGTAGCACGACTCGGGCCAGCGCTTCTCCCAGACCTTCTCGCCGGTGGTGACGTCGATCGCGACGAAGTAGCCCTCCTGCGCGCCGAACCCGGTCGTCGTGAAGACGCTGCCGAGGTCCGCGGTCTGGCCCTGCTTGCCCTCGGGGAGCTCCTCGTTCTTCGAGGAGTAGCCGGAGACGCTCCGCATCGCGCAGACGTACATCAGGCCGGTCTCGGGGTTGTAGCTCGACGGCTGCCAGTTGGTCCCGCCCTGCGGGCCGGGGACGATCGCGGTGATCGTCTCGCCGAACGGGGTGTAGATGCCGCCCTTGACCACCTTCGGCTTCGGCTGGCCCTTCTTCGCGTTCGCGTTCGCGAGCTTCTGGATCTCGGCCACGTCCTCGTCGGTGACCTCGTGCGAGAACACGGGCGGATAGCTCGGGATCGGCTGCGTCTTGGCGGTCGCCTGGCTTCCCAGCTGCGGCACGGCCTTCTCCTCGATCGGCAGCAGCGGCTCGCCGGTCTCGCGGTCGAGCAGGTAGACCCAGCCGGTCTTCGACGCCTCGCCGAGCCCCTTTCGGTCGTCGCCGTCGATCTCGGCGTCGAAGAGGACGATCGGGCTCGGGCTGTCGTAGTCCCAGATGTCGTGATGCACCTGCTGGAAGTGCCAGCGGTACTCGCCGGTCTTCGCGTCGACCGCGACGATGGACGCCGCGAAGAGGTTGTCGCCCGCGCGGCGGCTGCCGTCGAGGTCGGGGGACGCGTTGCCGGTGGAGAAGTACATCAGCCCGAGCTCGGGGTCGATCGCCGGCGTCTGCCAGACGGGGGCGCCGCCGTGCTCCCACGAGTCGTTGTCCTGCGGCCAGGTGTCGTGGCCCGTTTCCCCCGGCCCCGGCACCGTGTGGAAGCGCCAGACCTCCTCGCCGGTCTTCGCGTCGTAGGCCTGGATGCGCCCGCGGATCGAGAACTCGCCGCCGGAGATCCCGGTGTAGACGAGGCCGTCGTAGTAGAGCGGCGCGGCCGTGATCGTGTAGCCCTGCTGCCACTCTCCGACCTGCGTGGTCCAGGCGAGCTTCCCCGTCTTCTGGTCGAGGGCGACGAGCGAGCCGTCGAGCTGGCCGAGGTAGACCTTGCCGTCGCCGAGCGCGACGCCGCGGCTGAGCCAGCCGCAGCAGACGGTGCTGATCTTCTGGTCGAGCTTCGCCTCGTAGCGCCAGAGCACCCGGCCGGTCTCGACGCTGACCGCGAACACGTCGTCGGCGCCGGTGGGGACGTACATGACGCCCTGATAGACGATCGGCTGCGCCTCGGCGGAGTACTTGGCGGCGACGCCGGAGCCGCCGAGGTCTGTCATCCAGACGCCCTTCAGGTCCTTGACGTTGTCGGTGTCGATCTGGTCGAGCGGCGAGTAGCGCTGGTTCATCAGCGTGCCGCCGTTGGTCAGCCAGGCGTCCTTCGGCTCCTCGAGCAGGTCGTCTTCGGAGAATGCCGGGGCGGGCTCGATCTCGGGCGTCGCGGTCGCGCTCTGCTCGACCTCCTTCGCCGCCTCGTCGCTTCCCTGATCTTTGCCGATCGCATAGCCGACGACCCCCGCCGGCAGCAGCAGCACCGCGAAGAGGAGCCAGATGCCCGCGTCCATGAACGCGTCGTACCAGCCCCGTCTCCGTCGCTCGCGCCGTGCCATGCTCCGGGTATCTCACGCGCCGGGGCGGCGCAAACGCGTCAGCCGAGCGCGAGCACGAGCAGCGCGATCACGCCGACGCCGGCGAGAACGACGCACGCGAGCGTCGCGAGGGCGGCCAGGCCGAGGAAGCCGGGTGTCAGTACGCGCAGGGGCAGCGCGATCCCGGCGACGTCGCGGAGCGAGCCGATCGTGCCGCGGAGGCGCCAGAGCAGGAACGGCGCGCTCTTCGCGCTCGCGCCCCGCGCCTCGCCGGCGATCCGCCCGAGCTCCGAGAGGCGCTCCTGGCCCTCGCCCGGGATCTTCCTGAGCCGATCGGGGAGCGAGGCGAGCTCGAGCACGCCCTGCGCGAAGAAGAGGACGATCGCGGCCGGGGCGAGCAGGGCAGCGGTCAGGATCGCGTCGAGGGCGTTGAACCCGTCCTCGCGCCGCAGCAGCAGCGCGATCGGGACGACCGCGACCGCACCGACGACGGCGAGCCGCCGGGTGATGCGGACGACGCTGCGGAGGACCCGGTCGAGCGAGGACAGCTGCGTCGTCGAGAGCGTGATCCGGGCCACGCCCGGAAGCTAGCGCGTCGGCTGCCCCTCGGTCGACCGTGCGGCGACGAGCGGGGTCGGGCAGATCCAGTAGCGGGCCTCGCCGCGCATCCCGCGCCGCGTGCACGAGTCCTGCGAGAGGTCGGGATACCCGGTCAGGTCTCCGGGGCGGCACTCGAGCCACTGCCCGCCCTCGGGCGCCGGCGCGGAGAGCGCGGAGCAGGAGCCGAGCAGGCCGGTCCGGTCGAGCACGCGCTCGTGCTTGGCGAGGGCCAGGAGAGACGCGATCATGGCGGCGGCGAGGACGATCCGGGACATTGGGGGGCTCCGGAGTGGGGGTTGAGACCTCCGCCGCAGGAAGAGATCTGGACACAGCATGGACCCCCGCCTCCGGCTTGGGAATCACCCGTTCGAGCCGTCTGCGAGGATCGGCTCGTGATCGACCCGCTCGAGCGCTGGCGCGAGCTCGGCCTGCCGGACAAGCCGGACTACGCGGGCCTGCTCACCTTCGGCGGGGCTCCGACCACCCAGGACGCGGCGGAGCTGGCGGGAGTCGACGTCGCGATCGTCGGCGCGCCGACCGACGATCTCGTCTCGGACCGGCCGGGGACGCGCTTCGGGCCGCGGGCGATCAGGGCGGCCGGCTGCCCGCCGGGGCCGCATCTTGAGGCCGGGGTCGACGCGTTCGCCGAGCTGCGGATCGTCGATTTCGGCGATGCCCCCGTCCTTCCCGCCGACGCGGAGCGGACGCACGCGGCGATCGAGGCGCTCGTCGGCGAGGTCGTCGACGCCGGTCCGATCCCGGTCGTGCTCGGCGGCGACCACTCGGTCTCGGAGCCGAACGTCCGCGCCGTCGCGTCGCGCCTCGGCCCGGTCGGGCTCGTCCACTTCGACACCCACACCGACACGGGCCGGGAGGTCTTCTCGGTCGAGCGGTCGCACGGGACGCCGATGTTCCGGCTCGTCGAGCAGGGTCACGTCGACCCGCAGCGCTACGTCCAGATCGGCCTGCGCGGCTACTGGCCGGGGCCGGTCGAGCTCGGCTGGCAGGCGGAGCGCGGGATCACGTCGATCTTCATGCACGACGTCCGCGAGCGCGGGATCGACGCCGTGGTCGAGCGTGCGCTCGAGGTGGTCGGCGAGGGGCCGACGTTCCTGACCGTCGACGTCGACGTGCTCGATCCGGCGTTCGCACCGGGCACGGGGACGCCCGAGCCCGGTGGGATGACGTCGGCCGACCTGCTCCGCGCGTGCCGCACGATCGCGCAGCGTGCCCGGCTCGTCGGCGCCGACGTGGTCGAGGTGCTGCCGACCGCGATCGGCTCGGCGGACGTCACCGCGCTCGTCGCGGAGCGGGTCGTGCGCGAGATCCTGACCGGGCTCGCCCTCAGGCGCCGCGGCTGAGCCGCTTCGCCCACGCGTCCCCTGCGGCCCGTCCTTCGGGGGTCGCGAGGAAGTGCTCGAGCGGGACGTGCAGGAAGGCGCCGTCGGCCTCGGCGAGCAGCTCGCCGCCGTCGCGCAGCTCGGCCGAAATCTCGATCCGGCGGCCGCGGTCGGCATCGACCTTCGCCGTCACCTGCAGCGGCCGGTTGATCGGCGCCGGCTTGCGGTAGCGGATCGCGATCCGCGCCGTCACGGCCGGGAAGCGGTGCCAGGTCGCGAGCAGCCCGCAGGCCTCGTCGAGCGCGACTCCCACGATCCCGCCGTGCGCGATCCCCGGGCCGCCCTGGTGGTGGACGCCGAAGGTCACCGCCGAGGCGTACGCCGTCGCGCCCTCCTCCGCGGGCAGCGCCATCCGCAGCCCGAAGTCGTGGTCGCCGCAGCCGAAGCAGGAAGGGTCGTGATGTGGAGGGATAGAGCGCGGAGGAATGCGCTCTTCTAGGCCGCGAAGGGAAGCTCGATGTCGGAGACGTCGAGCCCCAGGCTCGAGGCCATCCGGATCCCGTCCAGCACGTCCTCCTGGAGCCGCCGGATGTCCGTCTCTCGCATCACGTTCCCGATCCAGGCCCGCTCCTTCGGCCGCCAGAGCGCGTGCTCGACGAAGATCGGCAAGAGCTTGTTCGCGGCCTTGATCAGGCGGTCCTTCGTCTTCTTCGACGCGCCTTCGAGCAGGATCCGCTCGTAGGCGACGCCCGAGCTGTGGTGGATGCCGTCGTCGATCGTGAGCCGGTTGCAGAGGTCCTCGAGCACGGTCCCGCGCGAGGAGCGCGCGATCAGCCGGAAGCGCGGGATGATCAGGCGCTCGAAGAAGACCTGCATCTGGAAGACCTTCTCCTCGAGCGTCTCCGCGTGCATCGTCAGGTCGACGAGCCGGTCGAGGTGGGGGTCGCGCTCGGAGGTCCCGCCGGCCTCCTTGGCCAGCTTCAGCCACGCCTCCACGTGCCGCGCCTCGTCCTGCACCATCGTCGAGTAGTAGAGGCGGGCCTCGGGATGCGGTGCCATGTTCAGGAGCTGCCCGGCCATCATCACCGCGAGCTCGTCCGCCTGGAGCTGCTGGGTGATCACCGACCGCCAGACCGCGCGGCGCCGCTCCTTCCGCTCGGCCGAGGCGCCCGCGCGGGTCTCCGGGATCGGCGGGATCTCGCCCCAGGGCATGTCCCGTACCTGCCACTCCTGCTTCTTGGCGAGGTCGTAGAAGCGGAGGACGCCGCGCCCCTTGTTGTCCTCGGCTGCGTCCGCCGCCGCGGCGCGCTCGGCGTCGATCAGCGGCTGGAACGTCGGGTCGGCGTTGATCGGCTCCTCGAGCGGCTCCTCGATCATCGTCTCTAGCTTATCGCCCTTCAGCGCAGACCTCCGCGCTCGTGGTGCGCCTGGAAGAAGTTCTCCGAGCCCGCGGTCGCCATCGCGGCCGACGCGGAGATCTCGAGCGCGAGCGCCGCCGCCGCGACGATCTGGGCGAACCGGTGCACCTTGCCGCTGCCGGCGCAGCCCAGCAGCGCCAGCCAGTCGCGGGCGTAGGGAAGCGTCGTGCCGCCGCCGACGGTGCCCACCTCGAGCCCGGGGAAGCGGATCGCCGCGTGCAGGCCGCCGTCCTCGGTGCGCCGCGCCGTGCCGTGCGCCATCGAGCTCGTCCCGACCATGCCGAGGTCCTGGCCGGTGCAGGCGAAGATCGCCGCGATCGCCGAGGCGGGCGTGAACGCGACCGACTGCATCCCGGATGCGACCGCGCCGTGCGTGCCGGCCCAGGAGAGGTCGAGCAGGTCGTCGACGGTGGTGCGCAGCACGCGCCGGACCGTCTCCGCGTCGAGCGTCGCCTCCGCGAGCACGGTCTTGCCGTGACCGGACTGGAAGAACTCGTAGGACGGCTTCTTGTCGCCGCCCATGTTCGCCTCGAGGATCGAGCGCTCCGGTTTCACCGGCGCCTGCTGCATCACATAGCCCATGTTCAGCGCGTAGCTGTTGCGGGTCATCATGTTCGGGCCGCAGGCGTCGCCGGTCGTCCAGGCCCAGAGGACGTGGCACATCGGGCCGACGACGTGCGTCTTCACCTCGCGCAGCTTCGCCCGCTTCGAGAGAGAGGGGTCGTCGAGTGCTGCAAGGAAGGCGCGCAGCTCGTCCACCGAGCCCTCGAGCCAGCTTGCAAGATGGACAGCGTCAGCCGTGTCTTTGCAAACAAAGCACGAAGCTCTAGTCATTCTGTCTCGAAGCACGTATGTTCGGAAGCCGCCGGAGGTCGCGGCCGCCTTCAGCCCGCGCGACATCGAGGCCGAGAGGCCGCCCTCGGTGTGGGCGAGCGGGACGAGCAGCTCCTCCTGCGCGCGTCCCGTCTCGCGGAGCGTCCCTTCCGGCTCCTCGAGCTCGTACGCGCCGAGCTCGACGAGGAGCGGCCCGACGACGGAGACCGGGATGACAGCTGTGCCGGTGTGCGACTCCTGCGCCCGCGACCACGACTCGTCGTCGTGGGCGAGCGGAGCGTCGCCGACGACGCTCCTGATCGCCTCCCGGCGCGCGGAAATCGACTCCGCGTCGTTGCGGCGCGGCCACTTCCGCAGCTCCATGCCGCAAGCCTACGGGCTGCCGGCGCGCTCGCGCTTCGCAGCGCGCAGGCGGCGAATGACGCCGCGGACGCGAAGAGGCGGCGACAGCCCGACGACGGTGTCCTTGAGCGGAAAGTCGGTCGGCCGGACGTGAACGCGGAGCGCCGGGCGAACAGCATCAGGATTCACCCACTCGTTTCCCCATTCGCGCCGGAAGCCGACTCGCGGCAGTGCGTAGACGACACCGTCCGTCCACGTCCCGGCCGAGTCGGCGTCGCCGAAGACCGCGAACAGGTAGGTCCGGCGGCGACGCGCGCCTCGGCCGATGTGCGTGCAGGCGGTGAGCACGCCGTCGACGCGATCCCGCGCGACGACGGCGTAGAAGATCGGCCAGATCCCGTCGTCGCAGGCGACGACCGCGTGCAGCGAGGTGTCGAGGTCCTTCGCCGGCTGTGGTTCGAGCACCTCGAGCGCCGTGTGGTTCGAGCCGTGCAGCAGCAAGCCGTGCCGGTCGATGAGATAGGTCAGCAGCTCGTGCACCGGGTAGTGGCATGCCGCCGTGTCGACGGTTCCGTCCTGGCCGCGTGCCATGGCGATCAACCGCTCGAACGTCTCCCTCCGGTCGTCGTCGCTCGCGACCCTCGGCCCTTCGGTCGCGCCGATCACGTTCAGTCGTAGCCGCTCGCCGAGGCGCCACACGCCGATGCCCAGCGAGCGTACGACGCTGAGCGCAATGCGTTGACTCCGAGGGCCGGTGCGCTCGATCGGACGACGCTACCAGCGGGCAAACCGTGCGTTGTACTCGCGCACGAGCTCCTCGGCGTCTGCGGTCGTGCGCACTCCCCGCAACGGTGAGAAGACGAGCGGCAGTACTGCCACGGCGGCTCCGACCGCGCCGATCGCGATCGTGGTTCGGAGACCGAGAACGGTTCCGAGAAGGCCGCCGAGGAGTGCGCCGACGGGGATCACGCCCTGGACGAGGAAACGGCGCGAGGCGTTCGTGCGCCCGAGCAAGTGGTCGGGCGTGATCGCCTGGATCAGGCTGACCGCGCTGACGAAGTAGTTGAGGACGAAGAAGCCCCAGAGGACGTTCGCGACGACGAGGAAGGGGAGCACGAGGCCGCCGGTCGCGAGCGGAATCAGCAGCAGCCCGAGACCGCCGACGGTGGCGACCGCGATCAGCCCTGGACCGATGCCGAGGAGGCGCGCGACGCGATTCGCGGTCAGCGCGCCTACGAGGGAGCCGACGCTGCCGAGCGAGAAGATCACCCCGATCGTCGCTGCGTCGAGCCCGAGCTCGCGCACCGCGTAGACGAGGTAGATGGCGAAGAGCATCGTCACGAACACGTTGCTGACGGCGACGAAGAACACGATCGACCGCATGATCGGGTGGCGAACGACGAAGCTCAGCCCCTCACGGATCTCGTCCCGGAACGCCGGTCGTGTCTCGGGCGGCCGTGCCGGCCTGCGCTCGCGACGCTGGATCCGAGAGAGGAAGACAGCCGAGGCGACGAAGCTGAGCGCGTCCGCGAGGATCGCGTACGGGGCTGTGAGCGCCGAGACCAGCACGCCGCCGAGCCCGGGGCCGGCCACCTGGGCCGACGAGCGGCTCACCTCGAGCTTCGAGTTGCCCTCGCCGAGCTCGCTCCGCTCGACGACCGAGGGCAGATACGACTGGTACGAGAGGTCGAAGAAGACCGTGCAGGTGCCCGCGAGAAGCCCGACGACGTAGAGCTGGCCGAGAGTGAGCACGTCGAGGAGGTACGCGATCGGGATCGACCCGAGGATGAGGGCACGGCCGAGGTCGGAGGCGATCAGGATCGGCCGGCGCGGCAGTCGATCGATCCAGACGCCGGCGGGGAGGCTGAAGAGGAAGAACGGCAGCCAGTCGACGACAGCCAGGACGGCGACCGCGAAGGTGCTCGCGTCGAGGACGAGAATCGCGACGAGCGGCAGCGCGAGGCCCGTGATCTCGCTGCCGAACTGGCTGACGGTCTGCGCCGCCCAGAGCCGCCGGAAGTCGGGGTTGTGCCAGAGCGCGCCGCGGGGTCGAAGACGCTCGGCCCATTGCACCATTGGGGCGACCCTAACTCGATTACGCTCAGGCGCGGATGACGGCGACGCTGATGGACGGGAAGGCGCTGGCCGCCCGGATCCGCGAGGAGGTCGCGGCCGAGGTGGCGGCGTTCCCGCGGCCGATCGGCCTGGCGACGGTGCTCGTCGGCGACGACCCCGCCTCCGACGTGTACATCCGGATGAAGCACAAGGCGACGCTCGAGGTCGGGATCGAGGCGCGCGACCTGCGGCTGCCGGCCGAGACGAGCGAGTCGGAGCTGCTCGGGCTCGTCGCCGAGCTGAACGCGGACGACGCGATCGACGGCATCCTCGTCCAGCTGCCGCTGCCGGGCCAGATCGACGAGGGCCGCGTCATCCGCGCCGTCGACCCGGTCAAGGACGTCGACGGCTTCCATCCCGTCAACGCGGGGCTGCTGCTCGCCGGCACGCCTGCGCACGTGCCGGGAACGCCTCTCGGCGTCCTTGCGCTGCTCGACGAGTACGAGGTCGAGCTGCAGGGCGCAAACGCGGTCGTGATCGGCCGCAGCGACATCGTCGGCAAGCCGGCAGCGCTGCTCCTCCTGCACCGGCACGCGACCGTGACGATCTGCCACTCCCGCACGCGCGACCTCGCCGCCGAGACGTCGCGCGCCGACGTGGTCGTCGCCGCGGTCGGCGTCCCCGGCATCGTCACCGCGGAGATGGTGAGAGACGGCGCAGCGGTGGTCGACGTCGGGATCAACCGCACCGAGGACGGGCTCGTCGGGGACGTCGACCCGGCCGTCGCCGAGCGCGCCGGCCTGCTCACCCCGGTGCCCGGAGGCGTCGGCCCGATGACGATCGCGATGCTGCTCCGGAGCACCGTTCGCGCCGCGCGATACCGCTCGAAGGAGCTTGCGCATCCAGCCGCATAAGGCTATGGTTCGCGCGCTTTATCAAGGTCGGCGGCTCGGTGCCCGGGCCGTCGCTTCATCGCAAGGAGGAAGTCCAGTTGGCTCAGGGCACCGTTAAGTGGTTCTCGAACGAGAAGGGGTACGGGTTCATCGAGCGGGAGGGTGGCGAGGACGTCTTCGTCCACTTCTCCGCGATCACGATGGACGGCTACAAGTCGCTGACCGAGGGTCAGCGTGTGGAGTTCGAAGTCGTCCAGGGCCCCAAGGGCGCCCAGGCGGCGAACGTCACAGCCGCCTAAGACCTTTTTCGGAATCGAGCTTCAGGCGGGCCTCCTTCTAGGGGGCCCGCTTCTTTTGGAAGGATGGGCCGATGGCAATCACCCGCGAGGAAGTGCTGCACGTCGCCAAGCTGGCGAGCCTCGAGTTGACCGACGACGAGGTCGAGCGGCTCACGGGCGAGCTGAGCGCGATCCTGGAGGCGGTCTCGAAGGTGAGCGAGCTCGACCTCTCCGACGTGCCGCCGACGTCGCATCCGCTCGAGCTCGTCAACGCCTGGGCCGCGGACGAGCCGCTGGCGTCGCTCCCGCTCGAGGACGTCTTCGCGAACGCGCCGGCCCGCGAGGGCGACCTTTTCAGGGTTCCGCCGACCGCATGACCGTCGACACGCTGCGCTTGACGGCCGAGGACGCGCTCGGCCTGCTCGAGCGGAAGGAGGTCTCGGGGGCCGAGCTCCACCGCGCCTACCTCGACGCGGTCGCCGAGCGCGACGGCGAGCTCCACTGCTACCTCCGCACGGTCGAGGGAGCCGAGGGCGACGGTGTCCCGATCGCGCTCAAGGACGTGATCTCGACCAAGGGCGTCGAGACGACCGCCGGCTCGAAGATCCTCGCCGGCTACGTCCCCGTCTTCGACGCGACCGTGGCTGCACGCTGCCGCGAGGCCGGGTTGCCCGTGATCGGGAAGACGAACACGGACGAGTTCGCGATGGGCTCGTCGACCGAGAACTCGGCGTACGGGCCGACGCACAACCCCTGGGATCCCGAGCGCGTCCCGGGCGGGTCCGGCGGCGGCACGGCGGCGGCGGTCTCCGCCGGTCTCGCCCCGTGGGGGCTGGGCTCGGACACCGGCGGCTCGATCAAGCAGCCGTCTGCGCTCTGCGGGAACGTCGGCCTGCGCCCGACGTACGGCACCGTCAGCCGCTTCGGCGTCGTCGCGTTCGCGTCGAGCCTCGACCAGATCGGCCCCGTCGCGAAGAACGTCCGCGACTGCGCGCGCCTGTACTCGATCATCGCGGGCAAGGACCCGGCCGACTCGACCACGGTCGACGTTCCGCCGGTGGAGCTGCCCGAGGGCGAGAGCCTCGCCGGCCTGCGGATCGGCGTCCCCAAGGAGATGAACGAGGCGGAGGGAATCGAGCCCGGCGTGACGGCCGCCGTCCAGAAGGCGATCGAGCTCGCGCGCGAGCTCGGCGCCGAGGTGGGGGAGTGCGAGCTGCCGCGCTCGGTCGAGTACGGGCTCGCCTGCTACTACCTGATCGCCCCCGCGGAGGCGTCGTCGAACCTCGCGCGCTACGACGGCGTCCGCTACGGGCTCCGCGTCGACGCGGACACGTACTACGAGATGGTCGAGCGCACCCGCGACGCCGGCTTCGGCGACGAGCCGAAGCGCCGGATCATGCTCGGCGCGTACGCGCTCTCGGCCGGGTACTACGACGCCTACTACGGGCAGGCGCAGAAGGTCCGGACGGTGATCGCGCGCGAGCACGCGGCCGCGTTCGAGCGCTTCGACCTGCTCGTCTCCCCGACCTCGCCGACCGTGGCCTTCAAGCTGGGCGAGAAGGCGGCCGATCCGCTCGCGATGTACCTCTCCGACCTGCTCACGATCCCGTCCTGCATGGCCGGGCTGCCGGGGCTGAACATCCCGTGCGGCCTCTCGGAGGGACTTCCGGTCGGCCTGCAGCTGATCGGGCCGCA
>JANPKC010000016.1:0-7030 GCA_031425855.1 Actinomycetes bacterium
CAAAGCTGAGCGCGGTCGCGGCCCAGATCGACGAGCGGATGCAGGCGATGGTGCGGGATCTGTCCGAGGCGCTCGAGCGCGCGCAGGAGGAGACTCGGCGCAGCCGCGTCCTCGGCGAGCTCGGCGGCACGATCGACCTCGAAGAGGTGATCACGCGCACGCTCGACGCCACCGGCGCACTCTTCGGCGTCGACGCGGTCGTCGTCGCCGTCGGCAGCGGGGACGACGCGCTCGTGTCCGCGACCGGGCTCGGCGCGGGCGATCCGGGCGCCGCGATCACGGGTCCGCCGGACGGATCGATTCCACGCTCGATCGCGGTGGAGTACGAGTACTCCCGGGACGAGTTGGGGTCGCCGATCCGCTCCGCGATCGCCGTGCCGCTCGCCAGCCAGGGCGAGCAGCTCGGCTACCTCTCGGCCTACTCGCGCACCGGGAGCGAGGCGTTCGGCGACTCCGGCGCCGCCGACCTGGAAGAGCTCGCGCTGCGCGCCGGCCCGGCGATCGACAACGCCCGCCGCTTCCGGGAAGCCCGCCAGCTCGCTGACCTCGACGCGCTCACGGGACTGCACAACCGCCGCTACTTCCACGAGACGCTCGCGCGCGAGGTCGCGCGGGCGCAGCGCTACTCCCGAAGCCTTGCGCTCGTCGTCTTCGACCTGGACGATTTCAAGGCGATCAACGACCGGATCGGCCATCTCGCCGGCGACGGCGTGCTCGCCGAAGCGGCCGACCGGGTTCGCGACGTCGTCCGCTCGGCTGACGTCGCCTGTCGGGTGGGCGGCGACGAGTTCGCCGTGATCCTGCCCGAGTCGTCGCTCAAGGACGCCGACCAGCTCTACAAACGGCTCGAGCACGCGATCTCGATCCGTCCGGTCGGCCAGGCTGGGCGGCTCCACCTCTCCGCGGGGGTGACCGAACTGCGCTCCGACGACGACGCGATCTCGTTCTTCGAGCGGGCCGACGAGGCCCTCTACCGCGCGAAGGGCGCCGGCAAGGGGACGGTCGTGGCGGTGGACTCGGCTACGAGCTTCCCGCGGGAGGCGCCAGGAACGGCATCCAGCTCGTGAGCGGGACGGCGCCGACGGTTGGCAGCCTGTCACGGACGCAGCGGAGCTCGTCGAGCGCGCGCTGCTCCCGCCGCTCCGCCCAGGCGGCGTAGCGCTCGGCGCGGGCGGCGTGACGGAGGGCGCGGACGACGACGGTCCGGGCGGCGTCGTCGGGGAGCAGGCCGAGCGGCGTCCCGGGATCGACCCCGGGAACGTCCCCGGCCCCGGGAACGTCGCGTAGCGGCACCGACGCGTAGGTCGCCGAGAACTCCGCGACCTCCGCGCGCGACGGGGAAGCGGCACGAAGCCGGACGAGCAGCGCCTCGCGCCGGAGCTCGTCCGCGATCGCACCGAGCGCGACGGCCGTGCTCGCCCGCGCGCGGCGCAGGGCGGCGAGGTACTGAGCCCGGCTTCCGCCGAAGCGGCGCCGCACGATCGCCCGCTCCGCCGCTCTGACGTCGCCTGCGCCGACGGCTACGGCCCGTTGCTGGACGAGCCTCGCGAAGAGGATCGTCAGGGCCGAGTCGGCGTCGCCGGTGACCCGTGCGACCGCGGCGATCTCGCCGGTCGTGATCGTCGAGGGGCCGAGCGCGCACCGGACGCCACGGGCGAGGTCGATCTGGCCCGCGCGCAGGTCGCGGTCGAACCGCTCCGGAAGCGCGCCCGCGGCGCAGAGCGACGGATCGCGCGCCCACAGCCAGACGCAGGCGGCGCCGAGCTTGTCGGGATCGCGCGCCTGCTCGTTGAAGAAGCCCCAGCCCCAGGAGACGACGTAGGCGAGGCCGAGCTCGCGGGCGACCTGCTTCGCGGCGAGCGCCTGCAGCTTCGCCACCTCGAACCACGCGCCCGCCGGCTCGAGCCCCTCGCGGCCGCCGGTGCCGCGGCGGGTCTGGAACGCGAGGACGACCCCGAGCTTCGACGGCGGCACGCCGACGGCGAAGAGCTTCGCGAGCGAGCCGCGCATCGACGCGCGCATCCGCCGACTCCCCAGCTCCGGCCCGGCGCGGTGCACGGCGGGGGCGTTGAAGTACTTCTCCAGCGCGATGTCCGCGACCTGCGCCAGCTCGCGCCACCACTGGCCGGCATCGCCACCTGTGAACGGCTCGCTCGAGACGAGCAGGACCGGGTGGCCGCCTTTCGCCCTCAGGAGCCGCGCCCACTCGAGCACGTTCGCCCGGTAGCGGGCAGTCGTCGGCGTCCACGGGGTCGGCGTCGAGGCGCCGAAGAGCTCGTTCATCACGATCACCGGGTCGGGGCAGCCCGCCGAGAGCACCGCGAAGTCGAAGACGCGCTGAGCCTTGGCGGGCAACCCGTCCGGGTCGGCGGGGCTCATCGGCGTGCCGACGCGGGCGCTCAGGTACATGTCCCAGTAGACGGTCTTGGCGCCCGCGGCCCGCGCCTTCGCCGGGTAGTCGGCGCCCGAGCCGGCCACGACGACGCCGGGCCGCCCGAAGCGCTCGAGCAGCTCCGGCGCACCGAAGTCGACCCAGAGCGGCTTGGCGTCGGGCAGCCCGCAGGGCGCAGCCGCAGCGGGCGAGGAGAGGCCGCCTGCAAAGGCGGCTCCCACGAACAGGATCGTCAGCAGCTTCCTCATCGCGGCGGCCGTTGTAGCAGAGACGCGCGAGGGCGGCCTCGCGGCCGCCCTCGCAGTTCACACCGTCTCGGGGAGGACTACTTCTCCTCGTCGAGCGGGGAGTCGACCTCGGGCACCTCGGTCGCCTCGCCGGCGTCGTGCGAGCTGACCTCGTCGGCACCGGGGGTGCCGCCGAACGTGAGCCCGAGCGCCTCCAGGTCGAGGCCGTCGCCGTCGCCGCCGATCTCCTCCAGCGCCGCCAGCAGCTCCGCCTCCGTCTCCGGCCGCGTGTACAGGTGCGCGGGGACGGAGTCGGACGGGCCGATCCCGATCTGGCGGTAGCGCTTGAGACCGGTGGCGGCCGGGATCAGCTTGCCGATGATCACGTTCTCCTTCAGGCCGAGGAGGTGGTCGACCTTGCCCTCGATCGAGGCGTCGGTCAGCACCTTCGTCGTCTCCTGGAAGGACGCCGCGGAGAGGAAGGACTCCGTCGCGAGCGACGCCTTTGTGATCCCGAGGATCAGCGGCTCGAACGTGGCCCGCTCGTCCTTCTTCTTCAGCTTCGCGTTCTCACGCTCGAGCTTCGTCTTGTCCGCCAGCTCGCCCGGAAGCAGGGACGTGTCCCCGGCCTCCATCACGCGAACCTTCTTCAGCATCTGCCGGACGATCAGCTCGATGTGCTTGTCGTGGATGTCGACACCCTGCGACTTGTAGACCTTCTGTACCTCGCCGACGAGGTACAGCTCGGTGTCGGTCGAGCCCTTGCCCGCCTTCGCGTGCAGGTCGAGCAGTTCGGCGGGAGCACGCGAGCCCTCGTTGAGAGCGTCGCCCTGCTCGATCACCTGGCCCTGCGTCACGAGCAGCCGCGAGCGGCGCGGGAGCGCGTACTCCTTCGCAGGGATCGGCTCGCCGGCCTCGTCGAGCGCGTCGGGCTCGATCGTGATCTTGACGGTGCGGTCGGCCTCCTCGATCTCGACGCGGCCGCCGACCTCCGCGAGGGTCGCGGCGCCCTTCGGGTTCCGCGCCTCGAAGATCTCGACGACACGCGGCAGGCCGTGCGTGATGTCCGCGCCGGCGACGCCGCCGGTGTGGAACGTCCGCATCGTCAGCTGCGTGCCCGGCTCGCCGATCGACTGCGCGGCGATGATCCCGACCGCGTCGCCGATGTCCGAGACGTTGCCGGTCGCGAGGAACGTGCCGTAGCAGGCCTGGCACACGCCCGTCTCCGCGCGGCACTTCAGCACCGAGCGGACGGGCAGCTTCGCCGCGTCGTCCTCGAGCCCCTCCGCGATCTCGCGCAGGCGGGGAGCCGTGATCGACTCGCCCTTCTCGGCGACGATCGTCTTGCCCGGCTTGCCGCTCGCGAGCGGCTTGTGCACGTCCTCGGCGAGGATCCGGCCCATGACGGACTTGTTGATCCCCTCCGGCAGGTTGATCGGGAGCTCGATGAACTCCTCGGTGCCGCAGTCGGCCTCGCGGATGATCACGTCCTGCGAGACGTCGACGAGCCGGCGCGTCAGGTAGCCGGAGTCGGCGGTGCGGAGCGCGGTGTCGGCGAGGCCCTTGCGGGCACCGTGCGTCGAGATGAAGTACTCGAGCACCGACAGGCCTTCCATGAAGTTGGCCTTGATCGGGCGCTCGATGATCTCGCCCTTCGGATTGGCCATCAGGCCGCGCATGCCGGCGAGCTGGCGGATCTGCTTGAACGATCCACGCGCTCCGGAGTTGGCCATCATGTAGATCGAGTTGAGCTCGTTCAGATTCTCCTGCATCGCGTCGGCAACCTCGTCGGTCGCCTCCGTCCAGATGTTGACGATCTGCTCGTGCCGCTCGTCCTCGGTGATCAGGCCGCGCTCGTAGTTGCCCTCGACGACCTTCACCTTGGCCTCGTAGCCCTTGAGGATCTCCTCCTTCGCGGGCGGGATGACGATGTCGTTCTTCGAGATCGTGATCCCGGCCTGCGTGGCGTACTTGAACGCCAGGCTCTTGATCGTGTCGAGCACCGACGCGATCGCGTGGGCGCCGTAGCGGTCGACGAGCTCGGCGATGAAGATGTCGATCTCGCGCTTCGAGAGCGTCCGGTTGATGAAGGTGTGCGCGCCGGCCTCGCCGACGACGACAGCCTCCTCGAGCGACCGCTCGATCTCCGTGTTGAAGATCACGCGTCCGGGCGTCGTCAGGATCACCTCGCCGTGCCAGCGGTACTCGATCGGATCCTGCAGGCCGACTCCCCTCGACTCGAGGTGGAACTCGACCTCCTCCTCGTTCTGGAAGCGCTTCAGCCCCTTGACCTTCTGCTCCTTGGCGAGCGCCTCGGAGGTCGTGGCCGCCAGGTCGAGCGCGGCGTAGGTCAGGTAGTAGACGCCGAGGACCATGTCCTGCGTCGGCGTCGTCAGGGGACGACCGTGCGCCGGCGAGAGGATGTTGTTCGACGAGAGCATCAGCACGCGCGCCTCCGCCTGCGCCTCCGCGGAGAGCGGCAGGTGGACGGCCATCTGGTCGCCGTCGAAGTCGGCGTTGAAGGCGTGGCAGACGAGCGGATGCACCTGGATCGCCTTGCCCTCGACGAGGACCGGCTCGAACGCCTGGATCCCGAGGCGGTGCAGCGTCGGTGCGCGGTTGAGCAGCACCGGATGCTCCGCGATCACCTCCTCGAGCACGTCCCAGACCTCGGGCGTCATCGACTCGACGTACTTCTTCGCCGCCTTGATGTTCTGCACCGACTTGCGCTCGACGAGCCGGCTCATGATGAACGGCTTGAAGAGCTCGAGCGCCATCAGCTTCGGCAGCCCGCACTGGTGCAGCTTCAGGTACGGGCCGGCGACGATCACCGAGCGGCCGGAGTAGTCGACGCGCTTGCCGAGCAGGTTCTGGCGGAAACGCCCCTGCTTGCCCTTGAGCATGTCGGAGAGCGACTTCAGGGGCCGGTTGCCCGGGCCCGTCACCGCGCGGCCGCGGCGGCCGTTGTCGAAGAGCGCGTCGACGGCCTCCTGCAGCATCCGCTTCTCGTTGTTGACGATGATCTCGGGCGCGCCCAGGTCGAGCAGCCGCTTGAGGCGGTTGTTCCGGTTGATCACGCGCCGGTAGAGGTCGTTCAGGTCGCTCGTGGCGAAGCGGCCGCCGTCGAGCTGCACCATCGGGCGCAGCTCCGGCGGGATCACCGGCACGGCCTCGAGGATCATCCACTCCGGCTTGTTCTCCGAGGTGACGAACGCCGAGACGACCTTCAGCCGCTTGATCGCGCGCTGCTGCTTCTGGCCCTTCGAGGTCTTGATCGTCTCGCGGAGCGAGCGCGACTCCTCGGTCAGGTCGAGGTCGCGGAGCAGGTCGCGGATCGACTCCGCACCCATGCCGCCGCGAAAGTAGACGCCGAAGCCGTACGGGCTGCCGAAGCGGTCCTTCAGCTCGCGGAAGATCTGCTCGTCGTTGACGATCTTCTTCGGCTCGAGCTCGCGGAACTGCGTCCACGTCTCCTCGAGCCTGCGCACGGAGTCGACCGCGGCCTCGCGGGCGTCCTCGCGGCGCGACTCGATGTCCGCGTACATCTCGCGCACCTTCAGCACCCACTGGCCGACCGTGTCGAGGTCGTCCTTGCGGGCGCCCTCCTTCAGGCAGAGGTCGTATGCGAGCTCGCGCACGTCCTCGGCCGGCGCGGCCGGGTCGGCGGCGGCGAGCACGTCGGCGAGCAGTCCCTTGCCGACCTCGCGCGCCTTCTCGAGGTTCTTGAGGTCGACGCCGGAGACGAGCTCCGCGTCGTCGCCCTCGAGCTCCGTGCCGGAGAGGAGCGCGTCCGTGACCTTGTTGACGTGCTTCGTCAGGGCGCCCTTCTTCGAGCCCGACGCCTCGTCGAGCTCCGCACGCAGCGGCGCAAGCGCCTCCTGGATCTGCTGCGCGGCGGTCGCGACCTGCTCGTGCTCGCGCGGGGCGAGCTTGCGGTCGGAGCGCGTCGCGGTCGCCCGGACGAGCTCGCGGAGCTTCTTCGGGTCCTCGGTCGAGACGGTGCCGCTCAGCTCCGGGAAGATCCCGGATGCGAGCGAGCGCACCTCCTCGAGCGTCGGCAGGCCGGCCTCCTCGGCCCAGTTGGCCAGGCCGCGGGCCCAGAAGTCGTCGTCCTCGTCGAAGCCCTTGTCCTTGCCCTTGGCGAAGTAGTCGCGGCGCCGCTGGAGCCGCTGCTCAAGCGCGGCGAGCGCCTCGTCGCGGTCGACGTAGATCTGCTCCGACTCGGACTTGACCTTGTCCTCGAGGTCGTTCAGGTCCTTGGCGCGCGCCTCGACGTCGACCGCGGTCACGATCGAGGCGGCGAAGTAGAGCACCTTCTCGAGCTCGCGCGGCGCGATGTCGAGCAGGTAGCCGATGCGGCTCGGGACGCCCTTGAAGAACCAGATGTGGCTGACCGGGGCGGCGAGGTCGA
>JANPKC010000017.1:0-13924 GCA_031425855.1 Actinomycetes bacterium
GCGGTCTCGACGCTGCAGAGGCGATCCTCACCACCGACACGAAGACGAAGGAGGCGGCCGTCTCGCTCCACGGCTTTACCGTCGGCGGGATGGCCAAGGGCTCCGGGATGATCCACCCGCAGCTCGCGACGATGCTCGCCGTGCTGACGACCGACTACCCGCTGGAGCCCGGCGAGGCGATCGAGCTCCTCCGTCCGGCCGTCGCGCGCAGCTTCAACTCGATCTCGGTCGACGGCGAGTGCTCGACGAACGACGCCGTCTGCCTGCTCGCGAACGGCGCCGCCGGGATCGAGCGGACGCCGGCCTCGGACGCCGCGTTCGTGCTCGCGCTCGGCCGCGTGTGCGAGCAGCTGGCGGAGCAGATCGTCGCCGACGGCGAGGGCGCGACCGTCCTCGCCGAGATCGAGGTCAGCGGCGCCGTCGACGGCGGCCAGGCGCGCGCGATCGCGTCTCGGATCGCGACCTCGCCGCTCGTCAAGACGGCGCTCTTCGGCCACGACGCGAACTGGGGTCGGGTGCTCGCCGCGGCCGGGTCGGCGCCGTACAACGGCGGCTTCGCGGCGGTCGACGTCGCCAGGGTCACCCTCTCCTACAACGGCACGATCGTGCTCGATCGCGGCGTGCCGCTCGGCGTCGAGCCGGACGTCTCGAACGGCACCTGCCGGATCGAGCTCGACCTCGGCCTCGGCGACGGCGAAGCCGCCTACCTGACGAGCGACCTCTCCTACGACTACGTCCGGATCAACGCGGACTACCGCTCGTGAGCTTGATCGTCCTCAAGGTCGGCGGCGCGGTCGCGGGCGAGGCGGCCACGCTCGCGCTCGCACTCGCGCACCGGGACGAGGTCTGCGTCGTCCACGGCGCCGGGCCGCAGATCTCGGCCGAGCTCGCCCTGGCCGGGCTCGAGGTTGGGTTCGTCGACGGGCGCCGGGTGACGGGTGCTGCGGCCCTGGCGGTCGTGCGCGACTCGCTGGCCATGGTCAACGCGGAGGTCTGCGCGGCGATCGGGCCGTCGGCGGTACCGCTCTTCGGCGACGAGATCGGGCTGGAGGCGGTGCAGATTCCGGAGCTCGGCCACGTCGGCTCGCCGCTTCCCTCCTCGCCGGCCGCGGTCGAGGAGGCGCTGGCGGGAGGGCTCATCCCCGTCGTCGCGCCGCTGGCGGCCGGTCCGCTGAACGTCAACGCCGACGAGGCCGCGGCCGCGCTCGCGGTCGGGCTCGGCGCCGACAAGCTCCTCTTCGTCACCGACGTGCCGGGGCTGCTGCTCGGCGGCGCCGTCGCCTCCACGATCCAGGTCGCGGAGGCGGAGCGCATGCTCGCGGCGGGAGAGCTCGGCGGCGGGATCGTCCCGAAGCTGCACGCGGCCGTCGTCGCGGCGCGCGGCGGCGTCGACGCGGCGATCGGAGCGACGGCGGTGGTCGCGTGACGTCGGTGCTCACGACCGCCGCCCTGCTGCCCGCGTACGCGCGGCACGACGTCACCTTCGTCTCGGGCGACGGCGCCTGGCTGACGGACGCCGACGGCAAGCGGTACCTCGACCTGCTCGCCGGGATCGCGGTCGTCTCGCTCGGGCACTGCCATCCGGCGCCGCTCGCCGCCGCGCACCGTCAGCTCGATGCGCTCTGGCACACCTCCAACCTCTACTCGACCGAGCCGATGCTCCGGCTCGCCGAGCTGCTCTCCGGCCGTTTCGGCGGGGCGCGGTCGTTCTTCTGCAACTCGGGCGCCGAGGCGGTCGAGGCGGCGCTGAAGTGGGCCCGGAAGGCGACGGGGAAGCCGGTCGTCGTCGCGCTCGAAGGATCGTTCCACGGGCGCACGCACGGCGCTCTCGCCGCGACCGGCCAGCCGGCAAAGAGGGCGGCGTTCGAGCCGCTCGCTCCCGCGGTGCGGTTCGCCCGGCTGAACGACGCAGACGCGCTCACCGCCGCCGTCGGTCCCGACACCGGCGCGATCCTGATCGAGCCGGTGCAGGGGGAGGGCGGGATCCGCCCGGCGAGCGCGGAGTTCCTCGCCGCCGCACGCTCCCTCGCCGACCGGCACGGCGCGCTGCTGGTCTTCGACGAGATCCAGTGCGGGGTCGGCCGCACGGGCAGATTCTTCGCCTGGGAGCAGCTCGGCGTCCGGCCCGACGCGCTCACGCTCGCGAAGGGCCTCGCCAACGGTCTCCCGATCGGGGCGCTGCTCGTGGCCGATTCCGCGCCCGAGGGCTTCGAGCCCGGCGACCACGGCAGCACCTTCGGCGGCAATCCCGTCGCGTGCGCCGCCGCCGGTGCGGTCGTCGAGAC
Source organism: Actinomycetes bacterium (assembly GCA_031425855.1). Lineage (GTDB taxonomy): Bacteria > Actinomycetota > Thermoleophilia > Gaiellales > Gaiellaceae > Gaiellasilicea. Next base: position 2,286 of record JANPKC010000017.1, read on the forward strand.
GCTCGACGACGCGCTGCTCGCCTCGGTCCGCGCTCGGGGCTCCGCGCTCGCGGCCGGGCTGGCGGCGCTCCCGGGTGTGATCGAGGTGCGCGGACGCGGGCTCATGCTCGGCGCCGAGCTCGATCGACCGGCCGGCCCGGTCGTCGCGGCCGCGCTCGAGGCGGGACTGCTCGTCGGCTCGGCGGGAGAGACTGTCCTCCGCGTGACCCCGCCGCTGACGATCGCCGGCGACGAGGTGGCGACCGGCCTGTCCCTGCTCGAGGAGGTGCTGACGTGAACAAGTTCGAACGCCAGGGGGCGATCCTCAGGCTCGTCGGGGAGCGCGAGCTCTCGACCCAGAGCGACGTCGTCGAGGCGCTCCGCGACGAGGGCCTCGACGCCGTGCAGGCGACGGTCTCGCGCGACATCGCCCAGCTCGGGCTCGTGAAGGTGCGCGGCGAGAGCGGCCGGCTCGTCTACGCCCACCCGGGCGCCGCCGACCTCGACCGGCTCGGCGAGCTGACGACCGCGCTGCGGCGCTGGGTCGTGGCGCTCGAGCCGGGCGCCGGCCTCGTGGTCCTGCGGACGCCGCCCGGGTGCGCCAACGCGGTCGCGATCGCCTTCGACGACGCGGCGCTCCCCGAGATCGCCGGCTGCATCGCAGGCGACGACACGATCTTCGTCGCTCCGCGCGCAGGCACGACCGCTGCCGAGCTGGCCGAGCAGCTGCGACACCACCTGGACGGGGACACGTAGGTGGCACTGCCCGCAGCGCTCTCTCTCGACCTCCACGGCCGCTCGCTGACCCGCGTCCGCGACTGGACGGCGGCCGAGCTCGAGGCCGTCCTCGACCTCGCCGACGAGCTGAAGACGGCCTGTCGCGAGGGCGAGCGGCACCGGCTGCTGGAGGGTCGGACGCTCGGCCTCCTCTTCCGCAAGCACTCGACGCGAACGCGCGTGTCGCTCGAGGTGGCGGCGGCGCACCTCGGCGCGACCGCCCTCGACCTCCCGGGCGACCAGCTGCAGCTCGCGCGCGGCGAGTCGATCGAGGACACGGCGCGCGTGCTCGGGCGCTACCTCGACGCGATCGCGATCCGCACGCACGAGCACGCGGAGGTGGAGGCGTTCGCGGCCGTCTCCGGAGTCCTGGTCGTGAACGCGCTCACCGACGAGGCGCATCCGCTGCAGGCGCTCGCCGACCTGCAGACGATCCGCGAGCGGTTCGGGACGCTCGAGGGCGTCCGGGTGGCGTGGGTCGGCGACGGGAACAACGTCTGCGTCTCGCTCGCGGAGGCATGCTCGCTGCTCGGCGCCGACTTCACCTGCGCTGCTCCGTCCGGCTACGAGCCGAGTGACTCCTCGATCCGGCTCGTGCGCGAGCCGCGCGAGGCGGCCGAGGGCGCTCACGTCCTCGTCACCGACGTGTGGGTGAGCATGGGGCAGGAGGACGAGCGCGGCGAGAGGATGAGCGCCTTTGCCGGCTACTCGGTCGACGCGGAGCTGCTCTCGCTCGCCGACCCGGAAGCGATCGTGCTCCACTGCCTTCCGGCCCATCCCGGCGAGGAGATCGCCGGCGACGTCCTCTACGGCCCGCAGAGCGCGGTCTGGGACGAGGCGGAGAACCGGCTGCACACGGCGAAGGCGCTGCTCGCGCTCACCGTCGGCGGCGAGCCAGCGTTCGCGACGCGACGCTGACGGGCAGCCAGGCGAGCTCGCGGCCGATCAGGTGCGCCGGACGCGTCCGAACCGGCGTTGCGACGGCGAGCCGGACGCCGGCGTCGAGCGCGGCTTCGACGAGCAGGCGGGCGCGGCGGGCATGCCACGACGAGGTGACGAGCACGACCTCGTCGGCGCCGATCTCTCGCGCAGCCGCGGCGACCGCGCGGGCGTTGCCGGCGGTCGTGCGCGCGTCCCCGTCGGCGATCAGCGGCACGGCCGGGCCGCGCCAGGCCGCCCGCATCAGCTCCGCCTCGGACGGGCGGTGCCTGCGGCGAGACCAGCCGGAGAGGAGCACGGCGCCGGCTCCTTCGGCAGGACGCTCGGCCGCCTCCAGCCTCGCGGCGCAGATCGGGTGCAGGCCGTCGCCGCGCCAGGTCGAGTAGCCGAGGACGGCGACGAGGCGGGTCATCGCCGCCAGAGGCGTCTCGCGCCGAGCAGCGTGCCGATCACCGTGACGACGAGCAGGAACGCCTTCTTGCCCTTCAGCTTCGACTCGCCGCTCGCGCGCTCGCGCATGTCGACCGGAACCTCCTCGACGCGCAGGCCCTCGTCGTGCAGGCGCAGCACGGCCTCGACCTCAGGCGCGCCGCTGTCGTACGGGCGGGCCAGCGCGGGAAGCGCCTTTGCGGACGCGGCATAGAGGCCGCTCGTCGCGTCGTTGAACGGCCGGCCCAGCACGACGCGCATCGAGCGGCGCAGCAGCCCGGTTCCGAGCTTCCGGATCCCCTCGGGCTCGTACCGGTAGGGCTCGTACCCGGGGCCGCTGACGAAACGGGAGCCGACGGCGACGTCGGTGCGGCCGGAGCGAACGAGCTCGAGCAGGCGGCGCAGCTCGGCGGCCGGATGCTGGCCGTCGGCGTCGACGCGGCCGCAGTAGGCGTAGCCGCGCTCGTGCGCCCAGGTGTACCCGGCGGCGATCCCTGCGCGCAGCCCCCGGTTCTCGCCGAACGACAGCACCTCGGCCCCGTGCTCGCGCGCCACCTCGGCCGTGCGGTCGGTCGAGCCGTCGTCGACGACCAGCACGTCGGCGTCCGGAAGCTCTCGGCGCAACTCGTCGAGCACGGCCGGAAGATTCTGCTCCTCGTTCCAGGCGGGGATGAAGACGAGCGTGTCGCTCACCGCGGCAGCGTACGCGTCACCAGCCGACGCGGACGAAGAGTGTCTGGCGGCTTCGTCCCGCAGGCACACCATGCTCCGTCGAGGAGACGAACGGGATGATCCGCCCGTCGCCCGAGATCCCGCCGACGAAGCCCGTCGTCCAGTAGAGGCCGCCGAACCTCGGGTCGTCGACGCGGGCGCTGCGGCCCGTGACGAGGTTGCGAACGAGAACGCGATCGCTCCAGTGCGTCGCGGCGACGCGTCCGTTGGCGGAGAGCTGCACGCCGTCGGCCTCGCCGAGATCCGTCGTCCGTCCGGTTGCGCGGTCGCGCACGAATGCGTGCAGCGGCGTCCCGCTCAGGTAGCCGAGCGTGCGGCCGTCAGCGGAGAGCGACGGGCTGCCGCCAGGCCCGATCCGCGTCGAGCGTGCGGTGCGGTTGTCCCGGACGACGAGGGCGTGTGCGTCGCCGGCGGTCGAGTACGCGAGCCAGCGGCCGTCGCGTGAGAAGGCGGCCGGGGCTCCCGGGTCCAGCGCGAAGCCCGGGAGCCGGGTCGTGCGCCGCGTCGCCCGGTCGTGGAGGAAGTAGTTCGGTTGCCCGTCGCGGTCGCCGCGGACGATGTTGTCCGCGGAGGACACGAACGCGACGAAGCGGCCGTTTCCGGAGATCGCCGCATGGCAACTCCCGCCCGAGGGGGCGCCGCCGTCGTGTGCGACCGAGAGCATGGTCGTCGTCCGGGCTCGCCGGTCGCGCAGGAAGACGTCGCGGAAGAAGGGAGCGCTGCCGACGGAGCCCGGCCGCCGCGGCTGGTCGACGGCCGCGAAGTTCGGCGCGTACGAGCAGAAGACGACGAAGCGGCCGTCGTCGGAGATCGAGGGCTCGAAGCTCGCGCCCCTGCCCCGCTGGTCGCGCGAGCCGACGCTGACGCGCTCGCGGCGGCCGCTTCTCCGGTCGAGCACGAAGACGTCGGGGACGCTGCCCGTTCGCGGCGGGTTCTGGACGTAGACGAGGTTCCGCCCGTCCGGCGTGAGCGACGGCTGCGCTCCCTCCTCCGCGGCGATCTGGACCCCGCTCGTCGCGACGACCGCGACCGCAGCGAGCAGGCTCCTCATGCCCGATCCCTACCCGATCTCGGACGGGTCTAGACGTCTCTCACGGACGGATACAGGTGCCGGTAGCGGGCGTAGCCGTCCTCGTAGACGGCGTGACCGCCGGAGTCCGGCTCGACCCGGTTGCGGATGCGGACCGTCGCCGCGACGGCCTCGTGGGCGTCCGCGAAGACGCCTTCCCTGACCGCGCCGAGGAGTGCAGCGCCGTACGCCGCGCCCTCCTCCGCCTCGGTCCGCTCGAGCGGGATGCCGAGCACGGACGCGACGATGCTCAGCCAGAGCTCGCTGCGGGCTCCGCCGCCGGACGCGCGGCCGACCTCCGCCCGGACGCCGACTTCTCGCAGCAACTCGAGCGAGTCGCGGAGCCCGTAGGCCACGCCCTCGAGGACGGCGCGGACGAGCGCGCCCCGGTCGTGCCGCTGCTGGAGCCCGACGAAGGCACCGCGGGCGTCGGGGTCGGCATGAGGCGTGCGCTCGCCCTGGAGGTAGGGCTGGAAGAGCAGGCCTTCAGTGCCGGCCGGCCAGGCGGCCGCTTCCGAGAGGAGGGTCTCGTAGGGCGCGCCCCCGAGCGCCTGCCGGAGCCACTGCAGCGAGCCGGCCGCCGAGAGCATCACGCCCATCGCATGCCACGTGCCGGGGACGGCGTGGCAGAAGGTGTGCAGGCGCGCCGCGGGCTCCGGCCGGTACTCGTCGAGCGCCGCGAAGACGACCCCGGAGGTGCCGAGGACGACGGACAGCGGCCCGGGCGAGTCGATCCCGACGCCGAGGGCGCCCGCAGCCTGGTCGCCCGCGCCCGCGATCTCGGTCGACTCGTAGGCGGGCGGCAGCCACTCGCGCGGGAGCTCGAGCGCGCCGAGCACCTCGTCGCTCCAGCGCCGGTTGGCGACGTCGAACAGAAGCGTTCCCGAGGCGTCGGCGACGTCGATCGCCTGCTCGCCGGTGCGCCGGAAGCGGACGTAGTCCTTTGGGAGCAGGACGTGCCGGATGCGGGCGAAGGTCTCCGGCTCGTGGGTGCGCAACCAGAGCAGCTTCGGCGCGGTGAATCCCGTCAGCGCGCGGTTGCCGGTCAACCGGATCAGCCGCTCGAGCCCGATCCGCTCCTCGATCTCGGCGCACTCGGCCGCGGTGCGCTGGTCGTTCCAGAGGATCGCGGGGCGGATCACCTCGCCTGCCTCGTCGAGAACGACGAGCCCGTGCATCTGGCCGCTGTAGCCGATCGACGCCGGCTCGACGCCGAGGTCGTCGAGTGCCGCGGCGGCGGCGCGGGCCCAGTCGTCCGGATCCTGCTCGGCCCAGCCGGGCTGCGGGGTCGAGAGCGGGTAGTCGCGTTCGGCGCGCGCGAGCACCTCGCCGTCGGGCGAGAGCGCGATCGCCTTGACCCCGCTCGTGCCGACGTCGATCCCGACGAGGGCCGTCATGCCCGTTTCGGACAGGCGGTGTCAGAGACGACTCTGGCACCGTGCCAGAGACGACTCCGACACCGTGTCAGAGACGAGTCTGACACCGGTTCACGCGCCCATGGCCGCATAGACCAGCTCGTACGCCCGCACCGCGTCCTTCTCCTGCTGCGCAGCGCGCAGCTCGGCGTCGTCGATGCGGGACGCGATCCCGTCGATGAAGTTCCACTGGAGCACGCTTCGCTTGACCGCGCCGGCCGCGTCCTCCGTGTACGGGTAGAGATCGAAGCCGAGCCGCTCGCCCTTGTCGCCGTACCCGGCCCGGCGCAGCTCGACGGCGAGCTCGAGCGTCTCCATGAACCGGATCGTCCCGACCATGTTGTCGTCGTCGAACGTGCCCCAGCCGTCGTTCGCGTGCAAGTGGCCGAGCAGCCCCTCGGCGGCGAGCAGCCCTGCGTACTCGGCCAGGCTCTCGCCGTTCATCAGCAGGTGCTGCCAGTCCATGTTGACGCTGACGTTGTCGATCCCCTGGCGGCGCAGCGTGTGGATCACGTGCAGGGTCATGCCGATGTTGCGCATCAGGATCTTCATCGCCGGCTCGGAGTTCTTGTGCTCGAGGAAGACGGTGACGCCGCGCTCCTTCGCGTGCTGCGCCGCCTCGCCGACACCGTCGACGAAGCGCGCCCACGACTCCTTGTACGGCGTCTGGAACGGGTAGTTGTAGCCCTCGATCCCGGGCCAGATGATCATGTGCGCACCGGTCTCGCCCGCCAGGTCGATCGCCTCGCGGGTCAGCGTCAGCGCCGCCTGGCGCGTCGCGTCGTCGGGCGAGCAGAACGCGCCCTTGGCGAAGCGCGGGTCGAGGTGGAGGCCGCTCGCGACGCAGTAGATCCCGTGCCCGTCGAGCGCGTCGCGCACCTCGTCGAGATTCTCCGGCGCCAGCTCCTGCGGGTAGTGGAACTCGTAGTCGTCGATCAGGTCGCCGAGACCCTCGACCGCCGTCCGCACCTTCTCCGCGGTCGACTTGCCGGTCAGTTCCGGCTTGTACCCGGCTGCGTTGAAGCGGGTCGCCATGTTGCCGAAGGCCCAGATTCCGAGAGACGTCTTCATGTCGTTCCTTTCCGCACCCACGCTGCGGTGTTCGGGGGGAGGGTTGTCGTGATACCCGGCTCGCTCGCGAGCACGAGCTCGCCTTCGGGCAGCGCGAGCTCGGGTGCGCCGACGTTGACGAGGCACGTCAGGTCGCCGCGGTCGAAGATCATCGTTCCTCGCGGGCTCTCGCGCCAGGAGAAGCCCTCCGTCCGCGGCCGCAGCCGCAGCGCCGAGCGGAAGAGCGAGAGGGTCGAGTGCGGGTCGCGTTCCTGCGCCTCGACGCTCAGAGGCTCCCAGTCCTGCGGCATCGGCAGCCACGGCTCCCCCTGGCTGAAGCCGAAGCCCGGGGGCTCGGACGTCCACGGGAGCGGCACGCGGCAGCCGTCGCGTCCCTTCCTGGCGCCGTCCGTATGGAAGAAGATCGGATCCTGGCGCGCCTCGTTCGGGACGTCGACCTCCTCGAGCCCGAGCTCCTGGCCCTGGTAGGCGAACGCAGCTCCGGGAAGGCCGAGGAGGAGCAGCGCGGCCGCACGCGCGCGCCGCCGCCCGAGCTCACCGCCGCCGTACCGGGTCGGCAGTCGCGTCACGTCGTGGTTCTCGAAGACCCAGGTCGCCGGCGCCCCGGCGGCGCCGAGGGTCGTCAGCACGCGGTCGATCGTGTCGCTCATCCGTTCCGCGTCCCACTCCTCGTGCAGGAGGGTGAAGTCGAAGGAGAGGTGGAGCTGGTCGGGTGCGACGTAGCTCGCGATCGTGTCCTGGTTCTCGACCACGATCTCGCTGACGAACATGCGGTCGCCGGGATACTCGTCGGCGATCCGGCGCCAGCGCCGGTAGAGCGGGTGCAGCTCGGGCTGCATCAGCGCCGAGAGCCAGTCGCCGAAGGGCGGCCGCGGCTCGGGCTCGACCATCTCGGGCAGGTCCTGCGCCTTGAAGAGCGCGTGGGCGACATCGATCCGAAAGCCGTCGACGTCGCGGTCGAGCCAGAAGCGCAGGATCTCGTCGAAGCTCTTCTGCACGGCGCCGTGGTGCCAGTCGAGGTCGGGCTGCCCCGGCGCGAAGAAGTGGAGGTAGTACTCGCCCGTGCGCTCGTCGAGCGTCCAGGCAGGGCCGCCGAACGCGGACGTCCAGCCGTTCGGCGGGCCGCCGTCCCGGCCCGGCCGGAACATGTAGCGCTTGCGGTCCGGATGGGACGGGTCGGCGATCGCGTTCCGGAACCACTCGTGCTGATCGGAGGTGTGGTTGGGGACGATGTCGATCGTGACCCGGATCCCACGCTCGTGCGCGTCGCCGACGAGCTCGTCGAAGTCGGCGAGCGTACCGAAGAGCGGGTCGACGTCGGTGTAGTCGGCGACGTCGTAGCCGTGGTCGACCTGCGGCGAGGGGTAGAAGGGCGTCAACCAGAGGGCGTCGACGCCGAGATCCTGCAGGTACGGCAGCCGGGACCGGATCCCGGGCAGGTCGCCGATCCCGTCGCCGTTCGAGTCCTGGAAGCTGCGGACGTAGATCTGGTAGAAGGCCGCGCTCCGCCACCATGGTTGCGTCATACGATCCTGATCATGATCACCCGGGAGGAACAACGTCAGGCACAGGTGTACGCGGCCGAGCAGCTCGCCGCCGCGGGGATCGCCGTGACGGGCGCCGAGCGCGACGCGATCGAGGTCGCCGACTTCGGTCTCTCGCGGCTGCATGAGCAGGGCGTGATGGTGCTCGTGTACGTCAACACCGAGCGCTACTGCGCCAAGGAGCTCGTCCTCTATCCGGGACAGGAGTGCCCCGAGCACCGGCACCCGCCCTTCGACGGCTCGCCCGGAAAGGAGGAGACGTTCCGCTGCCGCCGCGGGCTCGTGACGCTGAACGTGGACGGCCGCGAGCTCGTCCTGCGCCCGGGCGACCAGCACACGATCCCGCCCGACACCCTGCACTCGTTCCGCGCAGGCCCCGACGGCGCGGTCGTCTCGGAGTTCTCCTCCACGAGCCGGGACGAGCTCGACGTCTTCAGCAACCCGGACGTGCAGCGGGAGACGGTCGTTGGCTGAGTTCCCGCACGTCCATCGCGACGCCGTCCGCTTCCGCGACTGCGACGCGATGGGGCACGTCAACAACGCCGTCTACTCGACCTACCTCGAGGAGGCGCGGATCGGCGTTCTCGGCGACCTGATCGACTTCATCCTCGCCCGCGTCGAGATCGACTTCCGCTCCGAGCTGCGCGTGGGCGAGGAGGTCGAGGTGCGCACCCGCTGCTCCCGGATCGGGACGAAGAGCTTCGACCTGGAGCACGTGATCGCGGCCGGCGGCCGGGTCGTCGCGGAGGCGAAGAGCGTCCTCGTCTCCTACGACTACGACCGCGGCGAGAGCGTCCCGGTGCCGGACGAGCTACGCGCGCGCCTGGAGAGCTAGATCCGTCTCCTCCGCCTGCCGGTGACGGCAGCGGCCGTCCTGGAGCTTCTGCTGCACCAGCGTCGGCTTCGCCTTCATCGAGGCGGGCAGCTCGGCGTCGGCGAAGCGCGGCAGCACGAGCGAGCCGAACGCGCTCGCGGCGAGCACGAGCGCGGCCAGGAAGGCGGCGAAGCGTCGACCCGAGGGACGCTGCGGGCTCACGTCCCTACGGTAGCGCGCCGGGCGCCCTCCGGGCCAGCTTCACCCCGACGAGCCTCGGCCCGCGGCTGTCGATCAGCTCCAGGTCGAGCTCGTCACCCACCTTCCGCCCGGCGACCAGCTTCGCGAGCGCGTTCGCGTTCCGGATCGGCACGTCGTCGGCGGCGATGATCACGTCGCCGACCTGGAGCTCGGCCCTCGCGCCCGGCCCGCCCGCGTAGACCGCGGTGATGGCGGCGCCGCGCGTGGAGGAGTCGAGCCCGAGCCGGACGGCCGCCGACTCGGAGTCGACCGAGCTGAACGAGATGCCGAGCCACGCATCGGTCTCCGGCGGCGCATCGCTGATCCGGCCGATCACGCCGAGCGCCTCGTCGATCGCGATCGCAAAGCCGATCCCCTCCGTGTCGGCCTGCCTGATCCCCGCCGTGTTGATGCCGACGAGCCGGCCCATCCGGTCGACGAGCGGCCCGCCGGAGTTGCCCGGGTTGATCGCCGCGTCCGTCTGGAGCAGGCCGGTGAGGTCGCCGTTCGGCCCGTCGATCGTGCGGTCGAGCCCGGAGACGATCCCCGACGTGACCGTCGGGCCGCCGAGGCCGAGCGGGAAGCCGATCGCGATCACGGCGTCGCCGAGCCGGAGCGCCGACGACCGTGCCAGCTCGATCGGCACGAGGTCGTCCGCATCGACGCGGAGCACGGCGAGGTCGCGCTCGGGCGCGGTTCCGATCACGTCGGCCTCCAGCGGCGTCGTGTGGACGTCGTCGTTGAAGGAGATCGAGACGCTCGTCGTTCCCTCGACGACGTGGTTGTTCGTCAGGATCAGGCCGTCACGCCGCAGGATCACCCCCGAGGCCTCGCCCTCGCCGCCGCCGAACGAGCTCGTGCGGACGCTGACGACCGAGGGGAGCACGCGCGCGACTGCGGCGGCGATCGAGCCGGTGGTCGCCGGCGGGGGACTTTGTGTTGTTTCAACACTCTCTCGGGTCGTCGTCACGGTGCGAACCGGCTCGGCCGTCGGCTCGTCGTCGTCGCCGCCGCTGCAGCCGGCGAGCAGCGCGGCCGCCACCGCCAGCACCGCGATCCTCACGGCAGCCTCGGGAAGGTGACGACCGCGACCGCGGCGGCGGCGAGCAGGAGCACGAGGCCGCCGGCCAGGAACGCGAACGTCACCTCCTGCTTTCGCTCCACCTTGCTCACGAGCGATCCCATCTTGTCGTACGCCACGCGTAGGTCGCCGGCGCTCTCCGCCTCGTAGAAGCGGCCGCCGGTCGAGGTCGCTATCTGGCGCAGCGTCGCGGGGTCGGGCGGGACGGGGATGATCCGCGTGCCGCCGAAGCGGTTGAACTCGACGATCCCCTCCGGGGTTCCCAGCGCGATCGTGTAGACCGGGATCCTGAACGACTTGGCGCGCGCGGCACCCTCCTGCGGCAGCAGCACACCCTCGGTCTGCGAGCCGTCCGAGAGCAGCAGGATCGCCGCCGGCCGCTCGACGCCGCCCTCGCCCGCGTCGGCGGCGCGCGCGACCTCGACTCCGCGCGCGATCGCGTCGCCGATCGCGGTGCCGCGCTGCGGGTAGAGGTAGTCGATCGCGTCGATCGCCAGCTGGCGGTCGTCGGTCGCGGGCGCCGCAACCTCGGCCGTCTCCGAGAAGGCGACGACGCCGACCTTGAAGCGCTTCGGCAGGTCCTGGAGGAAGCCGCGCACGACCTTCTGCGCAGCCTCGAGCCGGGTCGGGTCGACGTCCTCGGCCTGCATCGAGCCCGAGACGTCGATCACGAGCACGATCGTCGCCTCCTCCCGGTCGGCGAGCCGCATCATGCTCGGCCGCGCGAAGCCGACGAGCAGCGCCGCGAGCGCGAGCAGGAAGAGCGCCAGGCCAGCGTGGCGGCGCCACGAGCGTGTGCTGCCGACGACGCTCGCGAGCACGTCGAGGTTCGTGTAGCGGACGGCGAACTTGCTCGGGCGCCGCTCCAGCCGCCGGTACGCGAGCACGAGTAGCGGCAGCAGCAGCAAGCCGAGCAGGAGGAGGGGGGCGGCGAAGCTCAGCTAGGGCCCCGGACGCAGACGGCGTGGATCTGCAGCTCGACGCGGACTCCCCGCGGTCGCGCGTTCCCGGAGCGCACGCGGACGACGACGCGATCGCCGGCCCGCCGCGCAGTCGCCCGGACCGAGCCGAGTGCGCTCAGGGCGAGCGGGCGGTTACGGCGGAAGGCGACCGCGGTCGACCACGAGAGCAGCCGCTCGCCGTCGCGGCAGGCGTGCGCGGCCTGCTCGCGCGGCGCGTCCGTCAGGCGCACGTTCCTCACGCGGCGGATCGTCGCCTCGACCACCGGGGCGACGGCCATCAGCTTCCGCTTCGGCTCGTACGAGGTGCGTGAGCGCCCGCCGCCGCCGCCCGCGGGGATGCAGCCGAGCAGGGGACGGAAGCCCGTCAGCGACCGCGGCGTCCGCGCGACGAAGACGGCCGAGCGGCTCGTCGTCACGCCGGGGCCGACGGGGCCGCCGAGCGTGCCCAGGAACGAGAGCTCGAGCGGGCCCGCGCGGTCGGCGTCGAGGCCGCCGATCACCTGGCCCCGGCCTGGGCAGGAGAGCTGGTAGTAGGTCGGCGTGCCGCCGCCCGGGACCTGCACCCACGGCCCCTTGACCGGGATGCA
>JANPKC010000018.1:0-5476 GCA_031425855.1 Actinomycetes bacterium
CGTGGTCGGAGAGCAGCGCGTCGAGCAGCTCCTCGCTCTCCTCGGGCGCGAGCGGCTCGAGCTCGGTCGCGGCGGCGCGCAAGCGGCCGCCGCCCCAGCTCGGACGGATGTCGAGCAGCTCCGGCCGGGCGAGGCAGAGGATCATCAGCGGCGCATCCTTGACGCGCTCCGCGAGGTGCTCGATCAGCTCGAGCAGCGGCTCCTCCGCCCAGTGCACGTCCTCGAAGACGAGGATCAGCGGGCGCGCATCGGCGAGCTCGGCGGCCCACTCGCGCGCGGCCCACGCGATCTCCTGCTGGCTGCGCTCGGTCTCGATGCCCTCGAGCACGCCGACGGCGAGCGCGAGCAGGTCGGCGACCGCCTCGTCGCCGCAGCACGCGCGCAGCTTGGACACCGCCTCCTGGACGGGGTCGTCGTCCGCGATCCCGGCTGCGACCTTGACCATCTCGGCGAGCGGCCAGTAGGTGACGCCCTCGCCGTAGGGCAGCGATCTGCCGACGAGGATGCTCGCGCCCTCGACTCCCTCGAGGAACTCGCGGGCCAGGCGGCTCTTCCCCACCCCCGGCTCGCCGTAGATCGTGAAGAGATGGGCGCGCTTGTGCCGGATCACGCGGCCGAGCGTGTTCTCGAGCAGCTCGAGCTCGAATTCCCGCCCGACGAACGGTGCCGCGACCGAGGGCACGCGGCCGTCGCCGTCCCGGATCTCGCCGAGCCGCCACGCGATCAGCGGCTCGCCGAAGCCCTTCAGCTCGATCGAGCCGACCTCTTCCGTCTCGGCGACGCCGAGCGTCAGCCGTCGGGCGAACGGGCCGATCATGATCTCGCCCGGCTGTGCGGCCTGCTGGAGCCGCGCCGCGACGTTGACGGCCTCTCCGGTCGCGAACGTGGAGTCCGACTCGTCGGCGACGACCTCGCCGGCCTCGACGCCGATCCTCGCCTCGAGCCCGAGCTCGTGCACCGAGTCGAGGATCGCGACGGCGGCGCGGACGGCGCGCTCGGCGTCGTCCTCGTGCGCCTGCGGGATCCCGAAGGCCGCCATGACGGCGTCGCCTGCAAACTTCTCGACGATGCCGCCGTGCGTCGTGATGCAGTGCGACACGTGCTCGAAGAACGAGTTGACGCGGCGGCGGACGATCTCGGGATCGCGCGCGGCGACGAGCTCGGTCGAGCCGACGAGGTCGACGAAGACGACGGTTGCGAGCTTGCGCTCCATGTCTCAAGTGTAGGGATTCGACCCCTCCCTCCCGGGCGCCGATTCCGGCCCGTAACCGGAATCTCACACCGGGCGTTAGAAGGTCTGGCGGCCCCGCCAACGAGGAGCGAACACTCCTCACGAAATCGAAAGGAGGAGCCTCATGCTACGAGGCTCTTTGCGGCTCTCGGCGATCCTGGCGGGTCTGCTCTCGCTGTGTGCCACGGCTTCGGCCGGAACTCCCTCCCCCGCCGACGGCGGGGCCACAGCCGCCCATGCCGCCTCCCCGGCGCTCTTCACGTCGCTCTTCTCGCTCGGAGTCGATCTATCCGACGTGGGGTTCACGGGCGCTCTCGCGACCGGCCCTTCGGCGGCCGCCGCGCCTGATGCGGACGGCGACAACCTGCTGATCGTCGACGACGGCGCCGACTGCCCGAACGCCGAGTACCCCACGATCCAGTCGGCCGTGAACGCGGCCGACCCGGGCGACCGGATCAAGGTCTGCCGCGGCGTCTACCAGGAGCAGGTGACGATTCCGGCCGCGAAGAGCGGGATCACGCTCTTCTCCGCGGGGCACCTGGATGCCGTGATCAAGGCGCCGGCCGTGATGGCGGAGCCCGGCGACATCGTCCGCGTCAACGGCGCGCGGGACGTGACGATCCGGCACTTCACGATCACCGGACCGTTGCCGGACGCGCTGTTCTGCTCGCTCGCCACCCGCACCGGCGTCAAGGTCGACGGCGGCGGCTCGCTGCTGCTCTCGCACAACCACATCACCGAGATCCGTTCGACGAGCCCGCTTCTCCGCGGCTGCCAGAACGGGATCGCGGTCCGCGCGGGCAGCCGGGCGGACGGGACGACCGGGACGGTCGAGGTGGATCACAACCTGCTCGACCGCTACCAGAAGGGTGGCGTCGTGGTCGACAACGCCGGCTCGCACGGCTACGTCCACCACAACGAGATCGTCGGCGTCGGCCCGCAGCCCGTGATCGGGCAGAACGGGATCCAGATCAGCCGCGGCGCCACCGCGAACGTCACGCACAACGAGGTGTACGACAACGCCTACACGCTCGGCGGCGCCGGCACCGGAATCATCCTGTTCGAGGCGAACGGGTCCGGCCTCACCGTGGGCTACAACGACGTCTACCGGAACGACGACGGCATCTCGCTCTACGACGTGGACAACTCGCTCGTCAAGCACAACAAGTCCCACGACCAGGTCGTCTGGGACGGCATCTACGCCGACGCGGCCTCGACCGGCAACCGGATCGAGTACAACCGCCTGGAGCGGAACGTCGAGCACGACTGCCACGACGACTCGGCCGGCCCCGGCACCGCGGGCACGGCGAACTTCTGGGTCAAGAACTACGGCCTGACGGAGAACCGCCCCGGCCTCTGCCGGCGGTAAGCGCACGCGGGAGGGGCCGGTGCGGCCGGTCCCTCCCGTCCCCAGTAGCATCGGGCCCGTGCTCGATCCCAAGGCCTTCAAGGCATACGACGTCCGCGGGCTCTACCCGGACGAGCTCGACGAGGCCGGTGCCTACGCGATCGGCCGCGCCTACGTCGAGCAGTTCGAGCCGCAGCGGATCGCCGTCGGCCGCGACATGCGCCTGTCGGCGCCCACGATGGCCGCCGCCCTGATCGACGGCGCCCTCGACGGCGGCGCCGAGGTGCTCGACCTCGGGATGGTCGGCACGGAGATGGTCTACTTCGCCGTCGGCGAGCTCGGGCTCGACGGCGGCGTCTGCGTCACCGCCTCGCACAACCCGAAGCAGTACACGGGGATGAAGATCGTCCGGGCCGGCGCGCTGCCGGTGGGCGGCGAGTCGGGCCTCTTCGACGTGCGCGACCGGGCGCTTGTGTTACAGGAACACAAGCCCTCCACACCCCGCAACGCGCAGAGCTACGACATCTGGGACGGTTTCGTCGAGAAGGTCCTGTCCTTCGTGGATGTGGCCGAGATCCGGCCGCTGAAGGTCGTGATCGACGCCGCGAACGGGATGGCGGGCGCGATGCTGCCGCCGGTGCTCGAACGGCTGCCGATCGACGCGGTCACCTGCTACTTCGAGCCCGACGGGAGCTTCCCGAACCACGAGCCGAACCCGCTCCTGCCAGAGAACCGCGAGTTCATCGTCGGCAGGACCCTCTCGGAAGGGGCCGACCTCGGCGTCGCCTACGACGGCGACGCGGATCGCTGCTTCTTCGTCGACGACACCGGCGAGTTCGTGCCCGGCGACTTCGTCACAGCCTTGCTCGCGGAGTCGATCCTCGAGAAGGAGGGTGGCGGCAAGGTGATCTACGACGTCCGTGCCAGCCGCGCCGTGCCGCAGACGATCGAGCGCGCCGGCGGGACGGCGCTGATCAACCGCGTCGGCCACGCGTACATCAAGCACCGCATGCGCAAGGAGGGCGCCGTCTTCGGCGGCGAGGTCTCGGCGCACTACTACTTCCGCGACTTCTCCCAGGCCGACTCGGGCGTCGTCCCGTTCCTGCTCCTGCTCGAGCTGATCTCGAAGAGCGGCCGGAAGCTCTCCGAGCTGCTGGCTCCGTACCGCGAGCAGTTCTTCCTCACGGGCGAGATCAACACGCCGGTCGCGGACGTGGCCCAGAAGCTGCAGGAGCTGCGAGAGCGCTATGCCGACGCCAAGATCACCGATCTCGACGGGATCTCGGTCGACTACGACGACTGGCACTTCAACGTCCGCCCGTCCAACACCGAGCCGCTCCTGCGCCTCAACCTGGAGGCGTTCTCTCAGGAGCAGATGGAGCGGAAGCGCGACGAGGTGCTCGACCTGATCCGCTCGTGACCGCGATCGAGCTCGGCCGCGTCACCGAGCGCCGGCCGCCGTTCAAGTACTCGGCGATCGCGCGCGTCTGGTTCTCGGACACGGACGCCCAGGGGATCGTCTACTACGGCCGCTACCTCCCCTACTTCGACCACGCGCGGACGGAGTACCACCGCCACCTCGGCGGTTCGGGGCCGTGGATCGCCGGTCGCGACTTCGTCATGCGCGCGTCGACGGTCGAGTACCACGCGCCGGCCCGGTTCGACGACCTGCTCGAGATCTTCGTCCGCACGAGGCGGATCGGCCGCACGAGCTCGACCTACGAGTGCGCCGCCTACCGGATGGAGGACGACGAGCTGATGGTGACCGCGACGCAGACCCTCGTCCTGGTCGACCTCGACGAGCGGCGGGCGTGCGAGATCCCGGAGGAGTACCGCGCGCTGATCCGCTCGTTCGAGGGCGACGACCTGGACGTGTGAGAGAGGAGTGGACGCCCTAGCCCCCGTCCCGCAGTCCGCAGAAGGCGCCCTTTTTGGGCCGCGCGCCCGCCGAAGATGTGGCCTCTTCGGACGGGCGCCGCAGTCGCCCGCAACCCCTCTCCCCTTACCTACTCGTTGTAGTCGCTTTCGCTTCCGCGTCTATCCCTTGATCGAGGTACCCCCCTCGATCGAGGGATGATCCCTCGATCGAGTGAACGTGCGCTCTTAGGCGGCGTTCATGTCCGTGCGCACAATGTCTGACATGAGGATCCTGGTCGTCGACGACGAGCCCGCCGTGCGGGAATCCCTGCGCCGCGCCCTGCAGCTGGAGGGCTACGAGGTGGAGCTGGCCGGCGACGGGCAGGAGGCGCTCGACCGGCTGCGGGAGAACAGCGTCGACGCCGTCGTCCTCGACGTCTCGATGCCGCGGCTCGACGGGCTCGAGGCGTGCCGGCGGCTTCGCAGCCAGGGCAGCAGCCTGCCGGTGCTGATGCTGACCGCACGCGACGAGGTCGCCGACCGCGTCGCCGGCCTCGATGCGGGGGCGGACGACTACGTCGTCAAGCCTTTCGCGCTCGAGGAGCTGCTCGCACGGCTGCGGGCGCTGCTGCGCCGGGCCGCGCCGGCCGCGGACGGCGACGTCCTTCGGTTCGCGGACGTCGAGCTCGACCCGTCGACACGCGAGGTTCACCGGGGCGGCGACCGGATCGAGCTGACGAGGACCGAGTTCTCGCTGCTCGAGCTCTTCCTGCTCAACCCGCGCCAGGTGCTGACGCGCTCGATCATCTTCGAGCGCGTCTGGGGCTACGACTTCGGCTTCGGCTCGAACTCCCTCGACGTCTACGTCGGCTATCTGCGCCGCAAGACCGAGCAGGGCGGCAGGCCGCGTCTGATCCAGACGATCCGCGGCGTCGGCTACGCGCTGCGTGAGACGTGAGCTACCGCGCGCGCCTCACGCTCGCGTCGGCGGCCGCCGTCGCGGTGGCCGTCGTCGGCGCCTCGGCGGCAACCTACGCTCT
>JANPKC010000019.1:0-2627 GCA_031425855.1 Actinomycetes bacterium
GCGCGGCATGCAGGACTTCGCCGGCTCGACCGTCGTCCACTACCAGGGCGCCCTCGCCGGCCGCGCCGGAGCGCTCCTGCTCGGGCCGCGGATCGGCAAGTTCGCGTCGGACGGGAAGCCGAACGCGATCCCCGGCCACAACAAGGCCTTCACGACTCTCGGTGTGATCATCCTCTGGTTCGGCTGGTTCGGCTTCAACGCGGGCTCGACCCTCAGCGTCGACTTCGGCGGGGTCGGCTTCTTCGCCTACGTCGCGCTGAACACGAACATCGCGGCTGCGGCGGGCGTCCTCGGGGCCGTCGTCACCTCGTGGCTCGTGATCAAGAAGCCCGACCTGTCGATGATGCTGAACGGCGCGATCGCCGCCCTGGTCGCGATCACCGCGGCCTGCGCGTTCGTGGCGCCCTGGGCCGCGATCGTGATCGGCTTCGGGGCAGGTGTGATCGTCGTCTTCGGCGTCCTGCTCGTCGAGCGGCTCCGCATCGACGATCCCGTCGGCGCTCTCGCCGCGCACGGCATGGCCGGGGTCTGGGGCACGCTCTCCCTCGGCTTCTTCACCGTTCCGGCGCTCTCCGAACGGCTCGCCACCGGCACAGGCGGCCTCTTCTACGGGGGCGGCCTGCACCAGCTCGGCACCCAGGCGCTCGGGCTCCTGGCAGTCGGCGCGTTCACCTTCACCGCATCGTTCGGGATCCTCTGGCTCTTCAAGGTCACGATCGGGATCCGGACGGACGAGAGCGTCGAGACGGCCGGTCTCGACGTCTCCGAGCACGGCATGTGGGGCTACCCCGAGTTCTACATCCCGGTCCCGGGCGGCTACGGCACCGAGTCGCACGGCCACATGGGGCTCGCCCACGCCCAGCGCTCGACTCCTGCGACGAGCGTCGCCGCAACGGCGGCGCCCGAGCCGGCGGCCTAGAGCCTGCGCATCAGCCTGCCGCCGACGAGAGCTCCGGCTCCTCGTCGGCGGCAGCGCGCGCGAAGGGGAGGACGCGCGCGAACTCGGCCAGGGCCTCCGGCCAGCGCTCGAGGAGCGCGGCGGCGCGGGCCGATCCCGTGTAGCGGCAGTGCCGCTCGAGCAGTCCGCGCACGATCTCGGCCGCGGCGCCGTCGAGGCCGCCGGTCTCGACCAGCTCGCGATTCAGCCTCGCGGAGAGGGCCGATGCGAGATCGTGCACGTAGAGCTCGCCGCCGCTCATCCCCGCGGCGAGGTTGCGTCCGGTCTCGCCGAGGACGACGACGCGGCCGGCGGTCATGTACTCGCAGCCGTGCGCGCCGACGCCCTCGACCACGGCCGTCGCGCCGGAGTTCCGGACGGCGAAGCGCTCGCCGGCGCGCCCGGCGCAGAAGAGCTCGCCTCCCGTCGCGCCGTAGAGGGCGGCGTTGCCGAGCAGCACCGGGTCGCCTGCGTCGCCGGCCGGGGGCCTGATCGAGATCCTGCCGCCGCTCATGCTCTTGCCGGCGCCGTCGTTCGCCTCGCCCGTCAGCTCGAGCCGGACCCCTGAGCTGAGGAACGCGCCGAAGCTCTGGCCCGCCGAGCCCGTGAGCCGGGCCCTGACGCGGCCGGGCGGGGACTTGGCGCCGTAGCGGCGGCCGATCATGCCTCCGAGCCGGCCGCCGACGGCGCGGTCGCGGTTCGTCACAGCGAGATCGAGCTCGACGAGGCTGGCGGTCTCGAGCGCGGGCGCCGCCGCGGCGGCGATCCGGGCGCCGAGCTCCCCGCCCGGCTGCTCGTGCTGTCTCTCGCCCTCGTGCCGGGCCGAGCCGGAACCAGCGCGCCGCAGCAGCGGCGACGGGTCGACGGCCGCCTCTCGGGCACCCCGCGGCTCCCGCCGGCGCAGGCACTCGACACGGCCGACCGCGTCGGCGAACGTGCGCAACCCGAGCGCGGCGAGATGGCGGCGGACGTCCTCGGCGAGATGGAGCAGATATGCCTCGACGTGCTCCGGCGTCGCCGCGAACCTGGAGCGAAGCTCCGGCCGCTGCGTCGCGATCCCGACCGGGCACGTGTCGAGGTGGCACGAGCGCACCATCAGGCAGCCCTCGGCGAGCAGCAGCGCGGTGCCGAACGAGACCTCGTCGGCGCCGAGGAATGCGGCGGCGGCGACGTCGCGGCCGGTCTTTAACCCTCCGTCCACCCGCAGGCGGACACGACTCCGGAGTCCCTGGGCGACGAGCGTCTGCTGCGTCTCTGCGAGCCCGAGCTCCCACGGCACGCCCGCATTCTTGATCGACGAGAGCGGGCTGGCGCCGGTGCCGCCGTCGCAGCCGGCCACGTGGACGACGTCGGCCAGCGCCTTGACCACGCCGGCGGCGACGAGCCCGACGCCGGCCTCGGCGACGAGCTTGACCGACACCGCCGCGGCCGGATTCACCTGCCTGAGGTCGAAGACGAGCTGCGCCAGGTCCTCGATCGAGTAGATGTCGTGGTGCGGCGGCGGCGAGATCAGCCCGATCCCGGGCTCCGTGTGCCGCAGCCGCGCGATCTCGGCCGTGACCTTGTGCCCGGGGAGCTGGCCGCCCTCG
This sequence comes from Actinomycetes bacterium, assembly GCA_031425855.1. Taxonomy (GTDB): domain Bacteria; phylum Actinomycetota; class Thermoleophilia; order Gaiellales; family Gaiellaceae; genus Gaiellasilicea. Next base: position 2,527 of record JANPKC010000019.1, read on the forward strand.
CCTGGCTTCGATCCCTGGGCGATCTTGATCTGCAGCTCCTCGGCGTGGGCGACGTACTCCGGCGTGACGCCGAACCGCCCCGACGCGACCTGCTTGATCGC
>JANPKC010000020.1:0-12789 GCA_031425855.1 Actinomycetes bacterium
TCGAGCAGCTGAGAACCGGGCTCGGGCGGCGACGCGCAGAGCGCCTGCACGAGAGCGGCGAGCGCCGCGGACCGCTCGACGGACGTCGCCTGGTCGGCGACCCGGACCTCGAGCGTCCCGAGCCGGGGGTGCGGGCGCGCATCCCACCAGATCCGCGTGTAGTCGACACCGGCCGCGGCGACTTCCGCCTCCCACTCCGCGACCGACGCCATTTGCGGCGGCGGGCCGGAGCGGGGCAGCCGCCCGAGCGTGCCGGGCCGCGAGGAGAGCGCGCCGGTCTCCTCGCCGGCGAGGTACGGGGAGTTCGCCGACACGCGGAGGACGGCCTCGAGCCAGGGCCGGATCCCGGCGAGCGTCCGCAAGCACGCGTCGAAGCTCTCCATCCCCACGTGCACGTGCAGGCCGCAGACGAGCTGTGCCCTCGCGACAGGGCCGAGCTCCTCGACCATCTCCCGATAGCGCGGCTCGTCGACGATCTGCTGCTCCTCGGGGATCGAAAACGGGTGGGAGCCGGCCGCCGCGACGACGAGACCGTCGAGCGCCGCGCGCTGGGCGACGAGCCGCCGCAGCCGGACGAGCTCGTCGCGCACCTGGAAGGCGGTCTCGCAGACCGGCGTGTTCGTCTCGACCAGGCACGAGAAGAGCTCCGTCTTCAAGCCCTTCGGCCCGAGCAACCGCTCCACGCCGGGAGCGAGCGCCAGCGTCGACGCGTCGAGCAGCATCAGCTCCTCCTCGACGCCGAGGGTCAGGCTGCGGCCGAAGTTATCTGCCACGGACCGCGTGGACGGGCCTTCCGGCCGCTTCCCACGCGTAGTACGACGCGCTCGGCCCGAAGCCGTTCTCGTACGGGACGACGCGCGGGTTGCGGCCGACCTCCATCGCGCGCTGGGCGTGCCAGAGCAGGTTCGGGTCGTCGCGCTCCTCCCAGACGAGGACGAGGTGTGCCGCCGTCATGAAGTCGGCCACGAACGTGCACCCGTCTGCCGGACAGGGGAACGGATCGGTGCGCACGCAGAACCAGCCGGAATGGTCGTCGTCGGTGTCGTCCACCCAGACGAGCTCGTGCTCGTCGAGCAGCTCGTCCTCCATGATCAGCGACCCCCGCCGCGGCTCCCCCGCTTCCATCCGGGAAGCGTAGAGAAAACGAGGCTCAGCCCTGCGGCGAGGAGGGCTGGCGGCCGAGGGTGACCGCGAGCGTGACCCGCTTCTGGCCCCGGTGAATCTGGACGTTGACCTTCTGCCCCGGCTTGCGGCTCGAGAGCGCGTCGCGCAGCTCGTCGGTCGAGCTGACCCGCTTCCCCCCGACCGCCACGATCACGTCGCCGCCGAGCACGTGGCTCTCGCCCGCGACGACGACGTCCGTCGTCCCGCCCTGGAGGCCGGCCTTCGCCGCCGCGCTCCCCGCCGCGACACCCTCCACGAGCACCCCTTCGTCGACCGGCAGCCGGAAGACGCGGGCGAGCTCCGGGGTGACGGTGCTGCCGGAGATGCCGAGGTAAGCGCGGTCGACCTTCCCGGTCGCGACGAGCTGGGCGACGACCTCCTTGACCGTGTTCGAGGGGACGGCGAAGCCGATGCCGACGTTGCCGGTTGACCCGTCGGCCCGCGCGATCTGCGAGTTGACGCCGATCACCTCCCCGCGTGCGTTCAGGAGCGGACCGCCCGAGTTGCCGGTGTTGATCTGCGCGTCCGTCTGGATCACGTGGTCGATCGGGTAGCCGTTCGGGGCCGTGATCGTCCGCTCCTGGACGGCGCTGACGATTCCCGCCGTGGCGGTTCGCCGGAGCCCGAAGGGATTGCCGATCGCGACGACGGGGTCGCCGACGCGGACCGTGTCCGAGTTGCCGAAGGCGAGCGGGGCGAGGCCGCGGGAGCTCGACTCGACGCGCAGGACGGCGAGGTCGGTCGACGGGTCGCTGCCGACGATGCTCGCCCTCAGGGTGTCCTGGTTGGAGAAGCTGACCTCGATCTCGTCGGCCCCCTCGATCACGTGGTAGTTGGTGACCACGTAGCCGGCCTTGTCGATCACGAAGCCCGAGCCGAGCGCCTGCTGCGGCGCGAGCTGCTGGTCGAACGGGAAGAGCGTGGGGTTCTCGCTCGGCCTCGTCGTCGAGGTGATCTGGACGACGCCCGGCGCTGCGCGCGCGTAGATCTCGCTGACCGCGAGGGCGCCGTTGTCGGCGGCCGGGGCAGCGATCGCGGGGGCGGGGGACGTCCTCACCACGGTGGTCGTGCCGCCGCCGAGGTCGCCGGTCATCGCCACGCCGCCGAGCGCGACGAGGCCGCCGAGGAGGGAGGCGCCGCCGAGCGCTGCGGCGCGAGAGAGGGTCGCTCGTTGCACCGGATCGTTGTACCCAGGTGGTCTTAACCGCCTGTGTGAAGCGCGTTAAGCCTCCGTTGCGGCGCTTTCCCGCGCCGACGTGTCGGGATCGGGCGGGCGCGGCGGCAGCGGGTCCGGGCGCGGGTCGGGCCGCGGAACCGGCGGCACCGGGTCGGGCAGCGTGCCGTTCACGCGAGCGCCGCCGTGCGCTCGGTCGTCTCGCGCACGGCACCGAGCGCGTCGTCGAGCTTCTGCCGGAGCTCGCCGCTCTCGTACAGCTCCTCGACGATGTCGGCGCCGCCGACGAGCTCGCCCTTGATGAAGACCTGCGGGATCGTCGGCCACCCCGAGATCGCCGACAGCTCCTGCCGGATCTGCGGGTCGGGCAGGACGTCGATCGCCGTCACAGGCGCGCCCGCGGCCCGAAGCGCGCGCAGCGCGCGGTCGGAGTTGCCGCACATGACGAGCTGCGGGGTGCCCTTCATGAAGAGGCTCACCGGCTCGTTCTCGATGATCGACTTGATCTGCTCGCCCAACTGTGTCGTCTGCTCGGTCATGCCAGTCCTCTCGTCTTGATCCGGAGCTCGTGGATCGACCCGTCGCCGAGCGGCGCCTCGAGCGCCTCGTAGACGAGCCGGTGCTGCTCGACCAGCGAGAGGCCCGCGAAGCGGCCGCTCGCGATCGTGACCTGGAAGTGGTCGCCGCCGCCGGTGCGATCCTCGACTTCGAGCTCGCTCGCGTCGGGGAACGAGTCGCGCAGGAGCGACTCGAGCGTGTCGGTGGCGGCCATGGGATCATCGTAGCCGTGGGGCGTACCGGCACTTTCCTCGTCTCGCTCCCGGAACGGACGATCCGGGCGCTCGCGGCGGCACTCGGCGGCGCCGTCCACGAGACGGCCGAGGTCGTGCTGCCGCGGTTCGCGCGCCGCTCGCGGCTGTACGAGGCGACGGCGAAGAACATGCTCCGGATCGCGATCGAGCTCGTCGGCGACGTCGAGCGCCCCGTGGCGGCGGGTCAGCCGGCCGCGGGCGAGCTGATGAAGCGCAAGACGGCCGGCAACGTCGTCGAGCTCGGGTCGATCGCGGCGTTCGGCTTCTCCCCGCTCTGTCTCCTCGCCGCCGCGTCGGACATCTCGCGCGGGTCGCGGGTCTACCTCGACTCGCTGGTGAGCGAGCTCAAGCGCGCCGGAGTGATCTCCGAGGCGGCCGAGCTCGGCACCGTCGACGACCTGCTTGCGGCGCTCGAAGGGACGTCGGGGACGACCGCCCGTCTCGTCGACCTGCCGCCGCTCGAGCTTGCGGAGCTGCGTGCGTCGGTCGCGGAGTTGCGCTCGAGCGCGGCCGAGCTGCCGTCGCCGCAGGAGCTCGCGGGGCTCTACGAGGGGCTGCGTCGTACGGCTGCACGCGAGCGCCGCTCGCTGCTCGAGGTGTCGTCCGGGATGGGGCTCGCCTTTGCGCTCTCGGCACGGAACCTGGGCCGGCAGCACCTCATGGCGCCTTACCGGGAGGACTGGAAGCCGCTGCGCGAGGAAGGGTTCGCGGCCTACTCGAGCCGCATCTCGGCGCCGTACCGCGACGCGGTGGCCGGGCACTTCGATCCCGGACGGAAGAGCTGGACGGAACGCGCGCTCGGCCGGCTGCGCCGCTGAGCCGCTTACCCGGTTTTTACGTCTTGCGAGTACCGTGTCCGGCGTGAAGCTCGGGCTCGCGACGCTGGCGGCCTTCGTCGCGTTCGGCGCGGCTGCGCCCGCGCACGCGTCGACGCCGATGCCATGGTGCGGCACGAGCTCGTCGGCAGTCGATCGCCTTCCGGACGCGACCGCCGCGTACGCGGTGCACGTCGCGTACGTGCGCGCGCCCGGGGCGCCCGACCGGTTCGCCGAGTTCGCGCCGCGGATCGTCGGCGACGCCGCCGCGTTCGACGCCTGGTGGCGGCGTGAGGACGCGACCCGGACGCCCCGCTTCGACCTCTTCCCCGCCCCCGGCTGCGCGACCGCGTTCGGCGCGCTCGACATCTCCCACGTCCAGCTGCAGCGGCCGGTCGGCGGGATCGACAGCGCCTTCCAGGAGATCCGGCTCCAGCTCGCGGCCGAGGCCGGGTTCAACGAGCCCGAGAAGGCGTATCTCGTCTACTTCGACGGCTCGACCGGCCAGGTCGGGAACGAGCGCGTGTGCGGCCAGGGAGCGCGCGCCGGCGGCTTCGGCCTCGCGGGCCTCGCGGTCGTCTATCTCGACTCGTGCGGCGCGGACACGGGCGACTCGCTGCGACCCGTCGTCGCCGTGCACGAGCTGGTGCACGTCTTCGGCGCGGTTGAGCGTCCCGCGCCGAACTCGTGCCAGAGCGGCCACGTCTGCGACTTCCCCCAGGACCTGATGACCGCTGTGCTGAGCGGCGCCGAGCTCGACGCGCACGTCCTCGACTTCGGCCGGAACGACTACTACGGCCACGGCGGCGTCTGGGGCGACGTGCAGGACTCGACGTTCCTGGAGCCGCTCGACTCGCCGGACCGGACGCCGCCGACCCTGCCTGACGGGTTGCGCGTCGGCGACGATCCGAGCGGCTCGACCCGCATTTCCTGGCGCGCGTCGACCGACGACATCGGCCCGGTCACGTACCGCGTCTACCAGGACCGGCGCTTCGTCCGCGAGGTGTCGACGACGTCCGCGCTCCTGCCGGGCACCGGCCAGACTGCGGCCTACTCGGTGCGCGCCGCCGATCGCGCGGGCCGGTTGAGCGCCCCGGCCACGGCCCGCTTCCGGCCCGGCGTCGGCATGGTCGACGAGCAGGGGCGGCTCGTGCGCGACACCGTCCGTCCGTCCGCGATCACGCGGGTCACGATCAGGCGGACCGCGAAGGTGTCCGTCCTCTCCTGGCCGGCCGCACGTGACGCCGGCGGGCTCAGCGCGTATCGCGTCAGGATCGGCTCGCGGACGCTGACGGTGCGCAAGCCGACGATCGCGATCGCGCGGGCGAGGGTCAGCGGCCCGGTCTCGATCGCGGCGATCGACCGCGCGGGCAACATCGGGCCGTCGCTCGTCGTCCCGCGGGCACGCGTCCGCTAGATCAGCGTCCCCGGATCGCGCTCGACGAGGAGCAGGAGTCGCAGCCCAGGCTCACCCGAGTCGACGCCCGCTAACCAGGGACAGTCCCTGGGACACGTCCGGAGCGGACAGGGGCCCGAGGGGTGTGTGTCCGATACGAAGGGTGTTCGATAGATTCGTGGCATGGCCGGCGAGCTCGCGACGCGATCCACCCTCACCGTCGGCGACCGCAGCGTCGAGATCCACCGGCTCGACGCGCTCCAACCGCAGTGGGACGTCGCGCGCCTCCCGTACACGCTGCGGATCCTGCTCGAGAACGTGCTCCGGAACGGCGACGCGGACGACGTCGAGGCCGTCGCGGGGTGGGTCGCGGCCGACGAGCCGAGCCGCGAGATCTCCTTCGCGCCGGCCAGAGTGCTGCTGCAGGACTTCACCGGCGTCCCGGCGGTCGTCGATCTCGCCGCGATGCGGAACGCGATGGCCGACTTCGGCGGCGACCCGGAGAAGATCAACCCGCTGATCCCGGTCGAGCTCGTGATCGACCACTCCGTCCAGGTCGACGTCTTCGGCACGCACGGCGCCTTCGCCCGCAACGTCGAGCTCGAGTTCGAGCGCAACCGCGAGCGCTACGCGTTCCTCCGCTGGGGCCAGAAGGCCTTCCGCGACTTCAAGGTGGTGCCGCCGGGGACGGGCATCGTGCACCAGGTCAACCTCGAGTTCCTGGCACGGGTGATCGAGGAGCGCGACGGCCAGGCGTTCCCCGACACGCTCGTCGGCACCGACTCGCACACGACGATGGTGAACGGCCTCGGCGTGCTCGGCTGGGGCGTCGGCGGGATCGAAGCGGAGGCCGCGATGCTGGGCGAGCCGCTCTCGATGCTCGTCCCGCAGGTCGTCTGCTTCAAGCTGACCGGCGAGCTCCCCGAGGGCGCGACCGCGACCGACCTCGTCCTGACCGTGACGCAGATCCTGCGCCAGACCGGCGTCGTCGGCAAGTTCGTCGAGTACTTCGGCCACGGCCTCGCCGCCCTGCCGCTGGCGGACCGCGCCACGATCGGGAACATGTCGCCCGAGTACGGCGCCACGTGCGGCTTCTTCCCGGTCGACGAGCAGACGCTCACCTACCTGCGCCTGACCGGCCGCAGCGACGAGCGGATCGCGCTCGTGGAGGCCTACTGCAAGGAGAACATGCTCTGGCACGAGCCCTCCGAGGAGCCCACGTACTCGGAGATCGTCGAGCTCGACCTCTCGACGGTCGAGCCGAGCCTCGCCGGGCCGCGCCGCCCGCAGGACCGGATCCCGCTCTCGCACGCGAAGACGGCGTTCCTCGACGTGCTCGGGACGTTCGGGGTCGAGACGCCGCTGACGAACGGGAGCCACGACAAGGCGGTCGCCGACACCTTCCCCGCAAGCGACCCGACCACCGAGCAGGCGCCGGGCGGCAGCCCCGAGCCCGAGCCCGACGCGACCCCGGTCGCCGTCGCCGAGCCCGAGCGCCACCGCGTGCAGGTCGAGGGCGAGGACTACTTCATCGAGCACGGCAGCGTCGTGATCACGGCGATCACGTCCTGCACGAACACGTCCAACCCTGCCGTGATGATCGCCGCCGGATTGCTCGCGAAGAAGGCGGTCGAACGTGGGCTCCAGCGCCGGCCCTGGGTCAAGTCGAGCCTCGCCCCCGGCTCCAAGGTCGTGACGGAGTACTACGACCGCTCCGGCCTGACGCCCTACCTGGAGGAGCTCGGCTTCCACACCGTCGGCTACGGCTGCACGACCTGCATCGGCAACTCGGGCCCGCTCGCGGAGCCGATCTCGAAGGCTGTCGGCGACGGCGACCTCGTCGTCTGCTCCGTCCTCTCCGGCAACCGCAACTTCGAGGCGCGCATCCACCCGGAGGTGAAGGCGAACTACCTGGCCTCACCGCCGCTCGTCGTCGCGTACGCCCTCGCCGGCCGGATGGACATCGACCTCGCCAACGAGCCCCTCGGCCAGGATCAGAGTGGCGCGGAGGTCTTTCTCGCCGACCTCTGGCCGAGCGCGAACGAGGTGCAGGAGACGATCGCGAGCTCGATCGCGCAGGACATGTTCCGCTCCACCTACGCCGACGTCTTCACGGGCGGCGACGACTGGCGCGAGCTGCCGGTGCCCGAGGGCGAGCTCTTCGCCTGGGAGCCCGACTCGACCTACGTCCGCCTGCCGCCGTACTTCGACGAGATGCCCGCGACCCCCGGCACGTTCGCGGACATCTCCGGCGCGCGCTGCCTCGTCCGGCTCGGCGACTCGGTCACGACCGATCACATCTCGCCGGCCGGGTCGATCAAGCCCGACTCGCCGGCGGGCCGCTACCTGAGCGAGCACGGCGTCGAGCGCAAGGACTTCAACTCCTACGGCGCGCGGCGCGGCAACCACGTGGTGATGGTGCGCGGCACCTTCGCGAACGTGCGGCTGCGCAACCTGCTCGTCCCGGGCTCGGAGGGGACGTGGACGGCGCACGTCCCGTCGGGTGAGGAGATGACGATCGTCGACGCCTCGCAGCGCTACCTCGACGAGGGGACACCGACGATCGTGCTCGCCGGCAAGGAGTACGGCTCGGGCTCGTCGCGCGACTGGGCCGCGAAGGGGCCGAACCTGCTCGGGGTCAAGGCCGTGATCGCGGAGAGCTACGAGCGGATCCACCGCTCGAACCTGCTGATGATGGGGATCCTGCCGCTGCAGTTCCGCGACGGCGAGACGCCGGACACGCTCGGGCTCACAGGCCGTGAGGAGTTCGCGATCGAGGGGATCGAGAACGGCGAGGCGGGCGAGGTGACGGTGCGCGCCGACGGGACGACGTTCACCGCCCGCGTGCGGCTGGACACGCCGCGCGAGCGCGAGTACCTCCGCCACGGCGGCATCCTCCCGTACGTGCTCCGCCGGCTGCTCGCCGCCTGAGTACGACTTGCAATTGACATTCGGCGAGACGCGGCTACTCTGCCCGCCTCCTGGCGCCGATGGGGTCTCGGCGCCCAGGCCTGGGGAGGGGGAACGAACGGGGCGCCCACGCTGGCGCCCCGGCTCGTTCGTTACAGTGCCCGCCGTCCGGGGTGCCCTACCGACGGGGCTGAGAACACACCCGCTGACCTGATCCGGGTAATGCCGGCGAAGGGAGGAGCGAGAGACGATGGACGACGCGCCCGCCTGGGGAATCGACCCGGTGCCACCGCGGCTGCGCGTGCTCGGGCTGCTCGACCTCGGCCTCCTCTGGGGCAACCTCGGCGTGTCGCTCCTAGTCCTCGTCGCCGGCACCTACCTCGTTCCCGCGCTCTCGCTGCCGGAGGCGTTCCTCGCGATCGTCGTCGGCGGCCTGATCGGGAACGCGATGCTCGGCCTCGCCGCGATGATCGGCGCCGACGCGCGCGTCCCGGCGATGGTGCTGATGCGGGCGCCGCTCGGGCAGCGCGGCTCGTGGGCGCCGACCGTCCTGAACGCGGCGCAGTGCGTCGGCTGGGCGATCTTCGAGCTGCTGATCATCGCGACGGCGGTCGCGGCGCTCTCCGACGAGCTCTTCGGCTTCCGCGCGCAGTGGCTCTGGACGGTTCTCTTCGGCGGCGTCGCGCTCGCGCTCGCGCTGCTCGGCCCGGTCGGGTTCGTGGGCAAGTTCGTGCGCAAGTTCGCCGTCTGGGCCGTGCTCGCTTCGCTGCTCTACCTGACGTGGTGGGCCCTCGACGGCGCCGGGTTCGGGTCGCTCTGGGACCGCGAGGGCGAGGGCGGCTCGTCGGTGCTCGACGGCGTCGACCTGGTCGTGGCGATCACGGTCTCCTGGATCCCGCTCGCGGCTGACTACACCCGCTTCGCCCGCGACCGCGCGAGTGCGTTCTGGGGCACAGCGGCGGGCTACTTCGTCGCCGGCACCTGGCTCTGGATCCTCGGCGCGATCCTCTTCTTCTCCCGCGACGTCACCGACCCGGCGGCGCTTCCGGTCGCGGTCGCGGCGGGCGGGCTCGGCGCCGTCGTCGCGCTGCTCGCGGTCACGGTCGACGAGACGGACGAGGCGTTCGCGAACGCGTACTCGGCCGCGGTCTCGATCCAGAACCTCGCGCCGAGCCTGCCGCAGCGTGCGCTCGTGGTCGGCGTCTCGGTCGTCGCGACGGTCGGAGCGCTGACGATCGACCTACTCTCCTACGAGAGCTTCCTGCTCATGCTCGGCTCCTTCTTCGTGCCGCTCTTCGGCGTCCTGCTGGCCGACTGGCTCGTCGCGGGAGCCCGCTACGGGGAGCGGGACGTCTTCGGCGGGCCGCGCGTCCGCTGGGGGATGCTCGCCGCGTGGATCGCCGGCTTCGCGGCCTACCAGTCGCTGCACCCGGTGGGGCCATCGTGGTGGACCGACGCGATCGGCGACGGGCTCGACCTCGGCCTCGGCGCGACGCTGCCGAGCTTCGCCGTCTCGCTCGCGCTGGGGCTCGCGGTCGCGACGCTCGGCGCACGGCGCTTCTAGAGTTCGCTCCATGCGCGGCATGGCGGTGGTCGGGAACCTCTCGAAGGACACGATCGGCGGCGGCCGGCCGCAGGTCGGCGGCGCGCCGTATCACGCAGCGCGGGCGCTGCGGCTCCTCGGCGGCGGCTCGCGGATCGTGGCCCGGTCGGGCGAGACCGACCGGCGCGCTCTCGTCGGGCCCCTCGCTGCGCTCGGCGTGCCCTGGACGTGGCTGCCGGCGCCGAGGACGACGACCTTCGACATCCGCTACGACGGGGAAGAGCGCGAGATGTCGATCGGCGACCCCGGGTCGCCCTGGACGCTCGAGGACGCCCGCGCCGTCGGCCGTGCGGAGTGGGTGCAGGTCGGCGGGCTGACTCGGGCCGACTTCCCGCCGGATGTCCTCGCGGCGCTCGCCCGCGACCGCCGCCTCGCGCTCGACGGCCAGGCGCTCGTGCGGCCGCCAGCCGCCGGGCCGCTCGTGCTCGACGCCGACTTCGACCCCGCCGTGCTCCGGCACCTCACCGCACTGAAGCTGAACGAGGAGGAGGTCGAGGCGCTCGGCGGCGAGGACGAGGTCGCGAAGCTCGCCGTCCCCGAGCTACTGCTGACCCACGGCTCCACCGGGGCGCTCCTGATCACACGAGGCGCCCGCGAGCGGATTCCCGTGCGCCGGATCGACACCGACGATCCGACCGGCGCAGGCGACGCGTTCCTGGCCGCGTACGCGTGGTCGCGCGCCGCCGGGCATCGCCCCGTCTCGGCCGCCCGCCACGCCGCCACGACGGCCGCACGCGTGCTCGAGCTGGCCGCCGCCCCGGCCGCGTGATCGCGCGCGTCCGCACGGTCGAAGGCGTGCTCGAGGTCGACGTCGACGCGGAGGCGGTCGTCGGCGAGGTGGACGCGGCCGTCGACCACGAGGTGGTCGAGCTCGAGCTGCCGCGCGTCGTCGCGGCCTCCGCCGCCGGGGCGACGGTCGTCGCGGTCGTCGATCGCCGGCCGCCGCTCGTCGTCTCCCACGACGCCGGCGCGACGTGGAGCGAGTCCGGCGGCGGGCTTCCTCCGGGATTCGACGTCGCCGTCGACCCGAACGACCCCGACCGGATCCTCTTCGCGGCGCGCAACCGGCTCTATCTCTCGACCGACGGCGGCCGGTTCTGGCGCTCGCTGGAGCCGGAGCTGCCGGACGTGGAGGCGATCGCCTGGAGCGACGAGCCGCTCGACGGCAGCTAGGGTCGAGGCATGGTCGAACGGCTGCCGCGGCTGCTGCTCCACGCCGAGGGGCTGACGGTAGCGCTGGCCGCGGTGGCGCTCTACTTCCACGAGGGCCACGAATGGTGGCTGCTCCTCCTGCTCGCGCTCGCTCCGGACCTGGCGATGGTCGGCTACCTCGCCGGGCCGCGCGCCGGGGCGGTGAGCTACGACCTGGCGCACACCTACGTGTTGCCGGTGCTGCTGGCGACGGCGGCTGTGGTGTGGAGCTCCGACACCGCGCTGAAGCTCGCGCTGATCTGGTTGACCCACATCGGCGTCGACCGCGCCGTCGGCTACGGGCTCAAGTACCCGAGTGGATTCAAGGAGACCCACCTGCAGCGGGTCTGACCCCGGTCAGGGGACCCGGAACTCGCCGCGGGCGACGGTGACGGCCGCGCCGCCGACCTCGACCGACTCGATCGTCCCGCCCGAGCCGTTCGCCCGCGCGAAGAGCTTCGAGGGCCGGCCGATCTCCGTCCCCTGCTCGATCTCGATCTCCTCGCCCCATGGCAGCACCCCGTGCCGCGCCAGGTGGCAGGCGAGCGGGCCGGCCGCCGAGCCGGTGGCCGCGTCCTCCCCGAGGCCGGGGACCGGCGAGAACATCCGGAGCTTCCAGCCGGGGCCGGAGTCGGCGAACGCGATCGCGCCGATCAGGTCGTGGCCGGCGATCGCGTTCATGTCCGGTGCGAGCCGAGCGACCGCCTCGGCCGACGCCAGCCGGACGAAGGCATGGCGCGAGCCGTTGTCGTAGACCTCGACCGGCAGCTCCGACCCCTCGACGCCGAGCGCGTCCAGCAGTTCGCCGGCGCGGTCGTAGGGCGCAAACGCCGGCACGGGCTGCGTCATCCGGCCGAAGACGATCCGCCCGCTCGGGTCGCGCTCCAGCTCGACCGGCACGATCCCGCCGAGGGTCTCGAGGACGATCGTGCCGAGCTGGAGCGGCGCACCCAGCACGAACGCCGCCCCGAGACAGGGGTGCCCCGCGAAGGTCATCTCGTGGCTGGGCGTGAAGATCCTCACGCGTACCGTCCCGCCCTCGCGGGGCGGCAGCACGAACACCGTCTCCGAGAGGCCGAGCTCGAGCGCCAGCGCCTGCATCGTCAGCTCGTCGAGGTCGCGCGCGTCGGTGAAGACGGCGAGCTGGTTGCCCGCGAGCGGGGTGTCCGTGAAGACGTCGGTGAGGACGTAGCGGAACGAGCGCATCGCCCTGAATCTATCCTCAGCTCTCGTGCAGCTGATCCTCGTCCGCCACGCCCATTCCGATCCCGGCCACCCGGACGAGTTGCGCCCGCTCAACGCTCGTGGCCGCGAGGAGGCGCGGGCGCTCGGCGAGCGCCTGACGGCCGAGAGCCCCGACCTCGTGCTCGCGAGCCCGCTGCTGCGCGCCAGGGAGACCGCCGCTGCGATCGCGAAGGCGACCGGCGCCGAGCTCCGGGTCGAGGAGCGGCTCGCGCCGGGGGCGACCGCGGAGGACGTCCTCGCGGCAGTCGAGGGCGCGGGAGCGACCGTCGTCGCCGTGGGCCACCAACCGGACTGCTCCGAGATCGCAGCCGCGCTCGGCGCGGGCGATCGCGAGTTCGCGCCCGCGGCATTCGCCGCGATCGAGCTTCCGTGAGCGCGTCGCTCGCTTTCGGCTCGCTCCCGTGGGGTAAACCATGCTTCCCCCACGAGCCCCCTTCTCCTCACTATGTGGGGGCACCTCCCGGTTCCCCCACACCCCC
>JANPKC010000021.1:0-6323 GCA_031425855.1 Actinomycetes bacterium
CCCGGCGCTCACGGTCCACGATCTGATCGCGGGGCTGCCGACGCCGACGGGGGTCAGCTTCAGCGACTTGCTCGCGCTCTTCATCACCCGCTCCGGGATCGCGTGGGAGACGCTGTCGACCGACACGCTGGCGCAGTTCGGGACGAACGGCGGGCTCGAGTGGCACGCCGCCTTCAGCCTCCTAGGCCCGGAAGGCGGAGCCGGCGACGCGACCGTCGCGGTGACGTTGCCGGCAGGCTGGCGCTTCGACCCGGCTGTGGCCGTCTCGCTGCTCTACGGCGAGACCAGCGCGACGCTGCCGAACCCGGCGCTCTCGGGCGGCGGCCGGACGCTGACCTGGACGGTCGACGCCGTCGAGTTCAACAGCGACTACCAGATCGACTTCAGCGCCATTCCCGGCGTCCAGCTCGGTCCCACGAGCGGCTCGCTGCGCGTGACGGCGACCGGCACGACGCTCGAGGCCGTCGACAGCCAGAACGTGACCGTGCGGACGGTCTTCGAGTCCAACGACGACCCGTCGACGGCGCCGGAGGTGACGCCGAACGTCGAGCTCGATCTGTCCTACATCGACGGCCGCGCCGACCTCGACTACTTCAGGATCCCGGCGCCGCCGGCCGGCTGGAAGCTCCAGGTGCAGATGACGAACCTGCCGGCCGACTACGACCTGACGCTGTACGCGCCGCCGAGCGCGCCGCTCACCTCGACGGGGCAGCAGGGCGTGCCACTCCAGGATCCCCCGATCCCCGACGACGGCCTCGGCATGACCGACGCGGGCGCGCAGCTCCAGCCGGGCGGGCTCCAGGACATCCCGACCGCGAACCTGCCGATCGCGGGGCAGTCGATCTTCCGCGGCACCGACCCCGAGGACGTCGCGGCGATCTCGCCCGGCGGCAGCGGCTTCTTCGTGCTGCAGGTCTCCGGGTACAGCGGGGCCAGCTCGCCGCTGCCCTACACGCTGCGGATCACGAGCACGCCGCCTCGCGCGCTCGGCAACTGCCCGCCGCGGAGCTTCCCGTTCCCGACCCAGGGCGTCGCGGGCACGCCGCCGCTCTCGATCCCCGCGAACGTGAACACGATCTTCCTCGTCAACCGGCTGCGACTCGGACGCAGCTACGGCACCGTCGAGGCGACGAACGTGATCAACGCGCTCACCGACCTCGCCGGCCGGGGCTCCCTCGGCGTCTCCGGCGTCGTCATCCCGGTCGAGGCGTACGGGAATAACGCGGCCAACTACGCCGCCTGGGACGCCGACACGTGCTCGCCCGAGCGCGCCAACACCGTCGCCAGCGGGATCGCCGCCACCGTCAACTCGATCCGCGCCTCCGCGCCGGGCCTCAAGTACGTCGTCTTCGTCGGCGGCGACGACCAGATCCCGCACTTCCGGATCCCCGACCTGACGATGATCGCGAACCAGCGGAGCGAGGCGTCCACCTTCTCCGCCAACCAGTACTACGGCGCCTTCCAGCGCGAGAACCTGCTCTCGGACGACCCGTATCTCGACACCGACCCGATCCAGGCGGGCGCGCGCCAGGTCTTCGTCCCCGACCTCGCGGGCGGCCGTCTCGTCGAGACGCCGACGCAGATCGTCGACCAGATCTCCGAGTATGTGAACTTCTCGGGCCAGCTTCTGCGGCAGACGGCGTTCAGCTCCGGCTACGACTTCGCAAGCGACGGGACGCAGGCTGCGGCGAGCGCGCTCTCCGGGATCGTCGGCACCGCGAACACGCGCAACCTGATCGACGACAACTGGGACCGCGCCGCGTTCCTGAACCAACTCTTCCCGACGACGGGCGCCTCGAGCATCAACCAGCTGAACGGGCACTACGACCACTACCAGGCGCTCCCGGCGGCAGGAAACACCACGGGCGACACGTCCGACCTCGTCACGACCGCCGACATCGACGCGCGCGCGAACGCGCTGCGGCGGCGGATCGTGTTCACGATCGGGTGCCACGCCGGCCTCGCCGTCTCGAACGTCGTCGTCGGCGAGACGAGCCCGATCCGGCGCGACTGGGCCGAGGCGTACGCGTCCCAGAAGACGGCCTACGCCGCGAACACCGGCTATGGGCTCGGCTCCACCGACTCGGTCGCGTACTCGGAAGAGCTGATGGCGCTCTTCGCCAAGCACCTCGACGGCTCGCTCTCGATCGGGCAGGCGTTCGCCGAGGCCAAGGCCGACTACTTCCTCGGGCGCGCGAACTTCAGCGCCTACGAGCAGAAGACGACGCTCGTGGCCACGCTCTACGGCCTCCCGTTCTTCGGCGTCGGCGCGGCACCCGCGGCCGTCGGCGCGCCGCCCCCCGCTCCGCCGGCTCTCGGCCCGATCCCCGGCGCGCCGGGCGCGACGACGCCCGCCGGCGGCTCGATTGTGATCGACCCGATCAGCCAGCTCCGCTCCGCCGAGTTCGCCGTGCAGCCCGTGTTCACGGAGGAGACCGGCAGCTTCGGCAAGTTCTTGTCGAACGCGGGCCAGGTCACTGCGTCGCACTACCGCCCGCTCGTCTCGACGCTGGCGCTGCCCGCGACCCGCCCCGGCGAGCGCGCGCACTCGGCGTTCATCGAGTCGCTCACCTCCCTCGACGACTCGCCCTGGGACGCGTCCTTCCGGATGCCCACCGAGGACCTGACGCGCCTCTCCCCGGAGCCGAACTTCACCGACGTCGGCTTCCCGAGCGCGATTCCCGCGATGGCGACGACGAAGACGGTCAGCGGCGTCCGGTCGCAGCTCAACCTCGCGACGAGCCAGTACTTCACCGACGACACGCCCGGACGCGACGGCGCCGCCGTGATGCGCCGCTGGACGGCGATCGGCGGGCGCGTCTTCTACAACGCGAGCACGGACTACGTCCCGCCGACGATCGACTCGAGCGAGGCGACCCGGTTCGGCTCGAACGTGGGCTTCGAGGTCGTCGCCTGCGGCGCCCTGCGCGTTCACGTCCTCTACGACGACCTCGGCGAGACCGCGACACAGGACGTCTGGCACCCGCTCGACCTCGTCCAGGATGCCGCGCCCGGTAGCTGCCGCTGGACCGGCGGCGCCACGATCATCGGGCCGAACGTCCAGTACATCGTCCAGGCGTGCGACAGCGACGGCAACTGCGCGATGAGCACGAACAAGGCCCACTACTTCCAGGCGCAGCCGACCCCGCCGCCGTCGGGTGCGGTCACGATCACGCTGAGCGGAACCCCGGTCGCCGGCAAGCCCGACTACTTCACCGGCCCTGTCTCCGTGGCCATCTCGCCGGGCGAGGACGCGGTGGTGACGATCGACGGGAGGACGCCGACGAGCCTGCCCGCCACCGTCACGAGCGACGGGTTGCACGAGGTCGTCGTCGACACGCCCGCGGGCGACCACGCCGAGCGCAGGTTCGTGATCGACCAGACGGCGCCGAAGATCGTGATCGCGACTCCGGCGACCGGCGCGATCTACACCATCGACGACGTCGTCCGCGCCGACTTCACGTGCCTCGACTCGGGCTCCGGGATCGCGTCCTGCGTCGGCTCGACCGCCGACGGCGCTCCGCTCCCGACCGCGAGCATCGGCGAGAAGACCCTGACCGTGACTGCGACCGACCTCGCCGGCCGCGTCACGACCGCCTCTCGCACCTACCGCGTGATCTGGCCGTTCACCGGCTTCTTCTCCCCGGTCGACAACCTGCCCTCGCTCAATCTCGTCAACGCGGGCCGGGCGATCCCGGTCAAGTTCAGCCTCGGCGGCAACCGCGGGCTCGCGATCCTGGCGCCCGGGTCACCCTCCTCCGGCACGATCCCGTGCACCGCGGGCGCACCGATCGACCCCGTCGAGGAGACGCTCGCCAACGGGAGCGGTCTCACCTACGACGCCGGGTCGAACAGGTACCACTACGTCTGGAAGAGCTCGACCGCCTGGGCGGGAACCTGCCGCCAGCTCGTGCTCACGCTCGTCGACGGCACCGTCCACCGGGCGAACTTCAAGTTCAAGTAGGAACCGGCGGAAGAAAACACGCCCTCGCGGCGTCTTGTGATCACGATGACGCACACTGACGAAGAACGGATCGCCGAGCTCCTGCACGAGCTGCCGCCGGCACCGCGCGGCCTGGTGGCCGCCGCCCAGGAGCTGCCGCGTGCGCGCCGCGAGCTCGACCGGATCGTCGAGCTGGCGACGGCCGACGCCGAGTTCCGCCGCGCGCTGATCCAGGATCTCGAGGCGACGCTGCGCTTGCGGGGGATCGAGCCGGACGAGGTCGTCGTCGCCGAGCTGCGCCGCCGTCTCACCGGCTAAGGGCTTCTCGCCGGTCAGTCGTCGTCGCCGCCGGAGCCGCTGCTGCCGGAGTCGCCTCCGGAGCGCCCTCGTCCCCGCCCGCGGCCCGAGTCGTCATCCGTCTCGACCGTCGTCGCGCCGCCCGTCGTCCTGACGGCCGTCGTCGTGGTCGTCGCCGGCCCGGTTTCCGTCTCCTCGGCCGTCGTGGCAGTGGTGGCGGCCGGCGGCGCGAGCGCCGGCGCCTGCTCGAGCTGGACGACGGGGAGCGAGATCGTGCTGCGCGTGACGAGGTGGACGCCGAGCCCGACCGTAACGGCGAGCGCGAGCCCGAGCAGCCCGAGCAGCACGGTGCGCATCAGCCCGTCACCGCCAGCGGCAGGACGACCTCGGCCCGCGTGCCGCCGCCACCGTCCCGCATGCGGATCGATGCCGACCCGCCCCACCGCCGCGCGAGCGCCTCGACGATCGCGAGGCCGAGCCCGGTCCCCGGCCGGTCGGTGCGGCCGCGGCGGAAGCGCTCGAAGACTCGCCGCTCCTCCCCGGGGGGCACGCCGGGGCCTTCGTCGAGCACGGCCAGCCGGCCCTGCGCGTCCCAGGTCACGGTCACCGTCGTCCCGGCGGGCGCGTACACGATCGCGTTCTCGATCAGGTTGTCGAGCGTGATCGCGACGTCCTCGTCGGCAGCCCGCACGAACGCATCTCCGTCGCCCTCGAGCGCAAGCACGTGGCCCGTTGCCTCGGCGCGCGGCAGCCACCGCTCGTAGGCGGACTCCGAGGCGGCACGGAGCGAGACGGGCGAGCGCAGGGTCGGGCGGTCGCCGTCGCGCGCCAGCGTGAGCAGCGAGTTGAGCAGCCGCGTCAACCGCTCGACCTCGGCATCGGCGAGCTCGAGCTCTCGGCGTACCGCCTCGTCGTCGCTCTTCAGCCCTGCCGCCTCGAGGCGCAGGCGCAGCCCGGTGAGCGGAGTCCGCAGCTGGTGCGACGCATTCCCTACGAACTCGCGTTGCGCCTCCAGCACCTGCCCGAGCCGGTCGGTCATCTCGTTGAAGGCGATCGCGACCTCCTGCTGCTCACGGGCCCCGCTCACCTCGGCGCGCGCGTCCAGCTCGCCGTCCTCGACGCGGCGGGCCGTGCGCGCGAGGGCGCGCAGCGGCCGGGCGAGCGAGCCTGCGAGGATCCAGGCGAGCCCCAGGCCGAGCGCGAGCGCGGCGAGGCCGACGCCGACGACGACGAGCACGTTGCGGCGCACGCGCTCGGAGACGGCGCCGTTGCTCTGGGTGACCCTGACTGCGCCGACCGTGCGGCCTTGATCGAGAACGGGCACGGCGGTAAAGAGAAGCTCCTCGCCCACGGTGTCGCTGTGCCGCGTCCCCTGACGCGACGTTCCCGCCAGCGCGGAGGCAATCTCAGGCCTGGTCGCGTAGGACTCGTTCTCGAGGCCGGTGCCCGCCGAGTCGGCCAGCAGGCGTCCGCGCGGCCCGACGACGATCACGCGCGCCCCGAGGTCCTGTCCCGCCTGGGCGACGACGCGCTGGAGCTGAGCGCGGTCGCCGATCCGGGCAGAGGCGGCGGCTGCGACCACCTGCGCCTGTGCGGCCGCCTGCGAGCGCACCTCGTTGTCGACCCGGCTGGAGAGGCTGAGCACGAGCGGGATCTCGAGCGCGATCAGGACGAGCACGAGCACGTACGCGAATGCGGCGAGCAGCCGCAGCCGCAGGCTCACCGGAGCTCCTCGGGCGAGGCGAAGCGGAAGCCGACGCCGCGCACGGTGTGGATCAGCTCGGGGGCGAGCTTCTTGCGCAGCGCGCCGATGTGCACGTCGAGCGTCTTGGTCGACCCGAACCAGTTGACGTCCCAGACCTCGTCGATCAGGCGCTCGCGCTTGACCACGGTGCCCGCCTCCCGCATCAGCAGCGCGAGCAGGTCGAACTCCTTCCGCGCCAGCTCGACGGTCTCGCCTGCGAGCGTCGCGCTGCGCCGTGCCGGGTCGTGGCGGACGGCTCCGATCTCGATCGGCCCGTCCCCCGCTCCCGCCGGCGGGCCGGCGCGGCGCAGCACGGCGCGGATCCTCGCGATCACCTCG
>JANPKC010000022.1:0-2025 GCA_031425855.1 Actinomycetes bacterium
CCTCCCCGTCGCCGACGAGCGCGCTCGTGGCTCGATCAGTCGCAGTGTCGAAGGCCAGGATCAGCGGCATGGCCCAAGGTTACGTCGCCCTCGATCCGGATTCGCCGGGTCTGCTCGTCCACGTGCTCGAGCGTGACCGCCGCGCGGGCCGGAGGCAGCCCCGCGCCGGCAGCCTCCGGCCATTCGACGAAGACGACCGCGTCCTCGAAGTACGGCTCCAGGTCGCCCCACTCCGCCGCAGAGACGGCCGTGAAGCGGTAGAGGTCGAGGTGGGAGACATCGGGGTTGGAGGTTTCCCGGTCACCCACGTAGCGGTGCCCGATCGTGTAGGTCGGGCTCGTCACAGGGGCGGTGACGCCGAGCTCGCGGCAGGCGCCTCGGACGAAGGTGGTCTTCCCCGCCCCGAGCTCGCCCGAGATCGTGACGACGTCGCCGGGCACGAGCTCGCGCGCGAGCCGCGCCGCGATCTCCTCCGTCTCCTCAGAAGAGGCCGAGTTGAGCAGCAAGCTCCGGCACCTTCTCCGGCTCCGGCTCGACCCTGGCCTCCGGCGCCACCGGCACGGCGACGACGGTCGCCAGGCCGAGGAGCTCCGGGATCCGGCGGAAGTCCTCCTCGAGCACCGACAGCATCGAGCGCGTGTAGAGCGCCGCCGCCGGATGGTAGAGCGGGTAGAGCGTGACCTCGTTGCCGCCGAGCGTGACCTGCTGGGGGACGCCGTGGACGCGCGTGATCCCGGTCGGCTTGCCGGAGAGGAGCTTGGTCGCGAAGTTGCCGAGCGTCGCCACGAGCGTCGGCCGGATCAGCTCGATCTGGCGGAAGAGGTGCGACTCGCAGGCCTCGATCTCCTCCGGCTGCGGATCGCGGTTCCCCGGCGGCCTGCACTTGAGCACGTTCGCGATGTAGACGTCCGCGCGGGAGAGCCCGATCCCGTTCAGGAGCGTCTCGAGCAGCTTCCCCGCCTGGCCGACGAACGGGACGCCGTTCTTGTCCTCGTGGAAGCCGGGCGCCTCGCCGACGAACATCAGCTTCGCGTCGGGGTCGCCGGAGCCGAAGACGACCTGCGTCCGCGTCGCGGCGAGCGGGCAGCGGGTGCAGGTGCTCGTCGCCTCCTGATACTCGAGCAGCAGGTCGCTCACGGGGTGAGTCTAGACCTGGCGGCGGACGCTCAGCACGAGCCGCAGGAGCCGCCGCAGCAGCCCCCGCCGCCGAGCTTCGGCTGCGAGGAGACGCCGGCGAGCGCGAAGCTGGAGAGCTGCTTGAGCACGTTGCCGGTGCCGCAGTCGGGACACGCGACCGCCTGCTCCGCGTTCCGCACGAGCTCCTCGAAGTGCGACTCGCACTCCATGCACGCGTACTCGTAGATCGGCATCGGCTCACAGCGTAGCCCGCAGCGCCTCTTGACTCCGCAGCACCTCTTGACCCAGATACATACTTGATATATATACCTGCTAAGCATGAAGTTCCCATTCCTCGCGCTGCTCGCGTCCGGCCCTGCGCACGGGTACGAGCTGCGGCATGCGCTCGAGGAGCGGTTCGGCTCGACCCTTCCGCCGCTCAACGCCGGCCAGATCTACACGACGCTCGCACGGCTGGAGCGCGACGGGCTCGTCGCCGGCGCAGACGTGCCCGGCGACACGCGCCAGAAGCGGGTCTACGAGCTGACGGACGCAGGCCGAGCGGCGCTCGCCGCGTGGGTCGACACCCCCACCTCGGCGACGCGGCTCAAGGACGAGTTCTTCATGAAGCTCGTGCTCGCCGGGGCAGCCGGCGTCGCGAGCCCGCGCACGCTGATCGACCGGCAGCGGCGCGAATACCTGCAGGCGCTCCGCGACCTCGGCGGCGTCTCTCCCAACGGCAATCCCGTCGCGTCCCTGCTCGCCGAGGGCGCTTCCCTACATCTGGAGGCCGACCTGAAATGGCTCGACCTCTGCGAAGAGCAACTCGCTCAGGAGGACCAGTGATGGAAACTGTGCTCGAGGCCCGCGGCCTCGCGAAGACCTACGCGTCCGACGGCGTCGACGTGC